>CAYGUQ010000009.1:0-26673 GCA_964352995.1 uncultured Rhodobacterales bacterium | reverse complement strand
GCGCCTCGGTCAGCCCGGGGCCCGCCTAGCCCAGATGGACGCGCGCGACCTTGAAGCCGCGCACGAACAGGCGGTTCTTGCCGCGGATGCGGCCATGGCCGTCTCCATCGCAATGCGCTCCCACGCCGCCTCGAGAACGCGATCGAGGCGCTGCGCCCTCACCATCGCCTCAGGCAGGCGGTCGGTGCGCAGCGAGACCGCGCGCACAGACCGCAGACCGAGGGCCCGCAGCGGCTCCGGCGTCCGCCTGCGGTGGCGCCAGACGCCGCCGCGGCGCGTCAGGTGGGGGGTGGGCCGCTCGACGGCGCACGGCCGATATTCCGCGAGTCGAGGACGCGCAGGCGACGGCTCTGTGCGGCGCCTTGTGTCGCAGTTTGTGCGACAGTCGGGCCAATCAGCGTGAAGTCCGCCCCAGCCGACGGCTTAAGTCCCGGATATCGCTTGATTTTCCATGAGCGTGGCTGGGGAACCTGGATTCGAACCAGGACCGACGGAGTCAGAGTCCGCTGTTCTACCGTTAAACTATTCCCCAATCGCGCCGCGCTTTCGCCGATGCGAGACGTGTGCCTAAGAGCAGGCGCGGGCGCCGTCAAGAGCGTCGGGCGGAACGGGGTGCGAAACCTGCTGCGGCGCGCTTGTCGCAGGCGATTGACCGCGCCGGGGGGCGGCCCCATAACCCTCGCTCATGACAGACCTTTCGCGCATCCGCAACTTCTCCATCGTGGCCCACATCGACCACGGCAAAAGCACGCTCGCCGACCGGCTCATTCAATTGACCGGCGGGCTCTCCGAGCGTGAAATGAAGGAGCAGGTGCTTGATTCCATGGATATCGAGCGCGAACGCGGCATCACCATCAAGGCGCAGACGGTGCGTCTCGACTACAAGGCCGCCGACGGCGAGGCCTATGTTCTGAATCTCATCGACACGCCGGGGCATGTCGACTTCGGATACGAGGTCTCCCGGTCGATGCGGGCGGTCGAGGGCTCGCTGCTCGTCGTCGACGCGTCGCAGGGCGTCGAGGCGCAGACGCTGGCGAACGTGTATCAGGCCATCGACGCCAATCACGAGATCGTGCCTGTCCTCAACAAGATCGACCTGCCCGCCGCCGAACCCGACCGGGTGAAGGAGCAGATCGAGGACGTCATCGGCATCGACGCATCGGGAAGCGTGCTGATCTCGGCGAAGTCCGGGCTCGGCGTGGCGGACGTGCTGGAGGCCATCGTCCAGCGCCTGCCGGCGCCGAAGGGCGACCGCGACGCGCCGCTCAAGGCGGCGCTGGTGGACAGCTGGTACGACCCCTATCTCGGCGTCGTCGTCCTCGTGCGCATCCATGACGGCGTGCTGCGCAAGGGCGACCGCGTGCGGATGATTCAGACCAACGCCACCTATCAGGTCGACAAGGTGGGCGTCTGCCGCCCGACGCGGAAGGTGGACGTCGAGGAGCTCGGCCCCGGCGAGATCGGCTTCCTCACCGCCTCGATCAAGCAGGTGCGCGACACCCGGGTCGGCGACACGATCACCCATGAGAAGCGGCTCTGCGCCAAGGCGCTGCCGGGCTACAAGCCCGCGCAGCCGGTGGTGTTCTGCGGCCTGTTTCCGGTTGACAGCGCCGATTTCGAGGATCTGCGCACAGCCATCGAGAAGCTGGCGCTGAACGACGCCAGCTTCTCCTACGAGGTCGAGACGTCGGCGGCGCTCGGCTTCGGCTTCCGCTGCGGCTTTCTGGGGCTGCTGCATCTGGAGATCATCCGCGAGCGGCTCGAGCGCGAGTACGACATCGACCTGATCACCACCGCGCCCAGCGTCGTCTATCACCTGCACATGACTGACGGGACGATGACGGAGCTGCACAACCCCGCCGACATGCCCGACGTGATGAAGATCGACCGCATCGAGGAGCCGTGGATCAAGGCCACCATCCTCGTGCCCGACGATTTCCTTGGCGACGTGCTGAAGTTGTGTCAGGAGCGCCGCGGCGTGCAGGACACGCTGACCTACGCCGGCTCGCGCGCGATGGTCGTCTACCGCCTGCCGCTCAACGAGGTGGTTTTCGACTTCTACGACCGGCTGAAGAGCGCCACCAAGGGCTACGCGTCCTTCGACTACCAGATGGACGGCTATCAGGCCGACGCGCTGGTGAAGATGCAGATCCTCGTCAACGCCGAGCCGGTGGACGCGCTCAGCATGATCGTGCACCGAGACCGCGCCGACCTGCGCGGGCGCGCGATGTGCGAGAAGCTCAAGGACCTGATCCCGCAGCACATGTTCCAGGTGCCGATCCAGGCTGCGATCGGCGGCCGGATCATCGCGCGCGAAACCATCCGCGCGCTGCGCAAGGACGTGACGGCCAAGTGCTACGGCGGCGACGTCAGCCGCAAGCGCAAGCTGCTCGACAAGCAGAAGGCCGGCAAGAAGAAGATGCGCCAGTTCGGGAAGGTGGACATCCCGCAGGAAGCGTTCATCTCGGCGCTCAAGATGGACAGCTGACGGCGGCCCGCAGGCCGCCGCCCTGTTCGGTTCCGGCCCGGCGCCTTAGCCGAGCATGTTCACCGCCTTGATGTTCACGAACTCGCGGATGCCGGCGCCGCCGTGCTCGCGGCCGTAGCCCGACTGCTTCACGCCGCCGAACGGCATGTTCGCCTGAGCGAGGTCGTAGCCGTTGATGAACACCATGCCGGTGTCGAAGGCGTCGCGCGCGATGGCGCGGGCCCGCTCGACGTCGCGCGAGAAGATGCCGCCGCCGAGGCCGTAGCGGCTGTCGTTGGCGATGCGGATCGCCTCGGCCTCGTCGCTCACGCGGATCAGGGCTGCGACCGGGCCGAACAGCTCGTCGTCATAGGCGGGCATGCCCGGCGAGACGTTCTCCAGCACCGTGGCGGGATAATACCAGCCGCGAGCGTCGGGAACTTTGCCGCCGCAGAGCACCTTGGCGCCCTTCTCGACCGACTGGCGCACCTGCTCGTGCAGTCCGTCGCGGAGGTCTTCGCGCGCCATCGGGCCGAGTTCGCTCTCGGCGTCGAACGGGTCGCCGCAGCGGATCGCCTTCATGCGGGCGACGAACCGGTCGCGGAACGCCTCGTAGACGGCGTCGACCACGACGAAGCGCTTGGCGGCGATGCAGGTCTCGCCGTTGTTGTAGATGCGGCCCCTGACGCAGCTGTCGACCGCGAGGTCGAGGTCGGCGTCCTCCAGCACCATGTAGGCGTCGTTGCTGCCGAGCTCCAGCACGGTCTTCTTGACCACCTCGCCGGCCTTGGCGGCGATATGGGCGCCTCCCTTGGTGCTGCCGGTCATCGTCACGCCGCGGACGCGCTCATGCTCGATGATCCGGTCGGACTGGTCGTGGTCGATGACCAGCACGCTGAAGACGCCCTCGGGGAAGCCGGCCCGGCGGAACAGGTCCTCGATCAGCAGGCCCGAGCCGGTGACGTTCTCGGCGTGCTTGAGCAGCACCGTGTTGCCGGCGGCGACGTTGGCCACGGCGTAGCGGATCACCTGATAGAGCGGGAAGTTCCACGGCTGGATGCCGTAGATCACGCCGATCGGGCGATAGGTCACGAGGCCGACGCCGCCCCCCGCGAGCGGACGTTCCTCGTCGGCGAGATAGGTCTGCGCCTCGCCCACGGTGTAGTCGCAGATCGCGGCGCAGGAGGCGACCTCGTCCGCGGAGGCGGAGCGCAGCTTGCCCATCTCGCGGCTCATCAGGTCGGCGATCTCGTCGGAGGCCGCGCGGAGGGTCTCGCCAAGGCGCGTGATCGCGGCGCCGCGCTCCTCCAGCGAGGTGCGGCTCCAGGAGCCGAAGGCGGCGTGCGCCTGGTCGACGACGGCGGCGGCCTGCTCGTCGCTCATCAGGTCGTAGTTCGACAGCGGCTGGCCGCTGCTGGGGTCGATCGTGGTGAAGTGACGGTCCCGCTCTTCGATGCGGCGTGCAGCGATGGACATTGCTGTCCTCCCGAGTTTCGGATTTCTGACGGCGCGCGCGGCGCCTCTCGGGAAGTGAACGCGGCGGGCCGCCGAAGGTTGCGCGGCGCGGCGGCGGCTAGAGGGCGCCGGCCCGCAGCGCAGGGGCGTGATCGTCAAGAAAGCGCCGCGCGCGCTCGAAGCCGCGCGCGGCGCGCAGCAGCGTCGGTTCCGCGAACGGGCGGCCGATGAGCTGGAACGCCGCCGGCAGGCCGTTCGGCGTCAGCCCGCAGGGCAGGGCGACGGCGGGCAGCCCGAGGAAGTTCACCGGGCGCGAGCAGTGGCCGAGATCCTCGATCATCGGGCTGGAGCCGCCCGCGGCCGCCTCCGCCTCGGCGATGGTCGGGATCTCGATGGTCCATGTCGGCGCGTAGAGGACGTCGATGTCCGCGAACGTCTCGGAAAGGATCGCGCGCAGCAGGCTGGCGCGGCGGCCGAGCGCGCGCAGATAGGCGCCGGCGTCCTGGAACAGCCCCGCGCAGAGGCGGCGCCGGGTGACCGGGCCGTAGTCGGCGGCGCGCGCGGCGAGCCATGGCGCGTGCTGCGCCGCGGCCTCGACGGCGATGATGAGCATGGTGAGGCGGTTGGCGGTCTCGATTCCCGGCGTCTCGACGGGGACGAGCGCGGCGCCCTCGGCCTCAAGCAGCTGCAGCGCCGCCTCGTGCGCGTCGCCCACGGCGGGGGCGAGCGGGGCGAAGAAGTAGCCGCGCGGCACGCCGACGCGCAGGCCGCGCAGGCCGTCCTCGACCCCGGCGAGATGGTCGCGCGGCTCGCGCCGGGCCGACTGGGGATCGCCCGGGTCGAAGCCGGCCAGCGCGTTCAGCATGAGCGCCGCGTCGCGCACGGTGCGGGTCAGCGGCCCGACGGTGTCGAGCGAGCCTGACAGGGGAAAGACGCCGGAGCGGCCCACGAGCCCCGCGGTCGGCTTCAGCCCGACGAGGCCGCAGGCCGCCGCGGGCAGGCGGATCGAGCCGCCGGTGTCCGAGCCGAGCGCGGCCGGAACCGCGCCGAAGGCGACGGCGGCGGCCGAACCGCTCGACGATCCGCCGGTGACATGGGCGGGGTTCCACGGGTTGCGGACGGGGCCGGTGTGGGCGTTGAGGCCCTCCGCGCCGAGCGCGAACTCCACCGTGTTCAGCCTGCCGAGGTCGAGCGCGCCGGTGGCGTCAAGCCGGGCGCAGGGAAACGAGGTCTCGGCGCACATGGTCCCGGCGAGGATCGTCGAGCCCGCCTCCTGAAGCCGTCCTTGCCGGGCGTAGAGGTCCTTGTGGGCGAGCGGCGCGCCGTCGAGCGGGCCGGCGGAAGGCGCGCCGTCCCGCGCCGCCGCGTCCATCTCCGCCGCCCGCTCCAGCGCCGCGTCCCGCTCCAGCCGCGCGACGGCGTTGAGCGCGGCGCCGGCCGCCTCCAGCGCGTCGAGATGGGCCGCGGCGAGCGCCGCGCGGCTCTCGCCCGAGGCGACCCTCGCGAGCGCCTCCTCGACGGTCGCAGCCGGCGCCGTCATCCTTCGCCCTCGCGGAGCGCGGCGATGAAGGCGGCCGGGTCGGCGGGGGAGGTCGGGTCCTGCGGCGCCGCGTCGGCGGCCTCCGACTGCGCCCGGGCCGCGGCGCGCGCGGCCTCGATCTCGGCCTCGGGCACGCCCTGCGCGGCGAGGGCGGCGGCCCAGTCACGCGGCAGGGCCGTCACTGCGCGGCGGCCCCTTCCGGGGCGTCGAGCGCCGGGGCGGTCCAGTCGCGGCCGGGCACCGAGGCGAAGAGCTCGCGGGTGTAGGCGTGCCGAGGGGCCGCGAAGACCTCCGCCGTCACGCCCTGCTCGACGACCTCGCCGCGATGCATCACCGCGACCCGGTCGCAGACCTGGGCCGCCACGCGCAGGTCGTGGGTGATGAACACGATCGAGAGGCCCAGCCGCTCCCGGATGTCGGCGATCAGGCGCAGCACCTGCGCCTGCACCGACACGTCGAGGGCGGAGACCGGCTCGTCGGCCACCAGCACCTCCGGCTCCAGCGCAAGCGCGCGCGCGATCCCGACGCGCTGGCGCTGGCCGCCGGAGAATTCGTGCGGGTAGCGCTCGGCGACCTTGGGGTCGAGCCCCACGAGCGAGAGCAGGTCGCGCGCCCGCTCCCGCGCCTTCGCCGGCGCCACCCCGTGCACGATGGGCCCTTCTGCGAGGATGTCGCCGATGGTTCGGCGGGGGTTGAGCGAGGCGAACGGATCCTGGAACACCATCTGGACGCGCTTGCGGTAGGGCCTGAGCGCGCTGCGCGACAGCGGCGCGAGGTCCACCCCGTCGAGGTCGATCGACCCCGCGTCGGGCTTCAGCAGGCGCACGAGGCAGCGCGCCACGGTGGTCTTGCCCGAGCCGCTCTCGCCGACGATGCCCATGGTCTCGCCGCGCTTGAGCTCGAAGGAGACCTCCTTCGCCGCATGCACCGCGCGCGCCGGCGCGAAGAGGCCGCCGCCCATGCGATAGCTCTTGCCGAGGCCGCTCACGCGCAGCGCCGTGCGCGCGGAGGTGGCCGGGCGGCGCGGGGCCGGCGTCAGCGACGGAATCGCCGCGATGAGCGCCCGCGTGTAGGGCTCGCCGGGGCGGTTGAGGATGCTGTCGGCGGTTCCCGCCTCCACCACGCGACCGTGCTGCATCACCACGATGCGATGCGCGATCTCGGCCACGACGCCGAAGTCGTGGGTGATGAACATGACGCCGGCGCCGTGGCGGGCCTGAAGCTCCGCGATCAGCTTCAGGATCTGCGCCTGCGTCGTAACGTCGAGCGCCGTCGTCGGCTCGTCGGCGACCAGCAGCTTGGGGTCGAGGATCAGCGCCATGGCGATCATCGCGCGCTGGCGCTGGCCGCCGGAGAGCTGGTGCGGGAAGGACGCCGCCATGCGCGGCGGGTCGGGCAGGCGCACCTCGTCGAGCAGCGCGAGGATCTTTTCGCGCCGCTCGGCCGCGGTCAGCTTCGCGGCGTGGACGATCAGCACCTCCTCGATCTGTCGGCCGACCGTCATCAGCGGGTTCAGCGCCGTCATCGGCTCCTGGAAGATCATCGAGAGCCGCTCGCCGCGCAGGGCGCGGCGCTGGTCGGGCGGCAGGGTCAGCAGGTCGCGGCCCTCGAAGTCGATCCGCCCCGCCGAGGCGCGGACCTTCGGCTCCGGCAGCAGGCCCATCACGGCGCGGGCGGTGAGCGACTTGCCGGACCCGCTCTCGCCGACGACGCAGACGATTTCGCCCTCGCCGACCGCGAAGGAGACGTCCTCCACCGCATAGGGGCGGTCGGAGCCGGGCGGCAGCGCGACATGCAGGCCGCGGATGTCGAGCAGCGGGCCGCTCATGACGCGCGCTCGCGCAGGCGCGGGTTCAGCGCGTCGTTCAGGCCCTCGCCGACGAGGTTGATCGCCAGCACCGTCAGCATGATGGCGAGCCCGGGGAACGTGACGATCCACCAGGCGCGGCGCAGCACGGTCCGCCCCGCGCCGACCTGGAAGCCCCAGCTCATCACGTTGGGGTCGCCGAGGCCGAGAAAGGACAGCCCGCTCTCGATCAGGATGGCGGTCGCCACCAGCAGGGAGGCCGCGACGATGATCGGCGAGAGGCAGTTGGGCAGGATCTGCACGAGGATGATGCGCCAGTCCGCCATGCCCATCACCACGTTGGCCTGCACGAACTCGCGGTTGCGCATCGACAGGAACTCGCCGCGCACCAGCCGCGCCAGCGCCGGCCACGAGACGACGGCGATGGCGATGATGATGTTGGCGATGGAAGGCGTCAGCACCGCCACCAGCAGGATGGCGAAGATGAAGGACGGGATGGTCTGGAACACCTCCGTCAGCCGCATCAGCACGTCGTCGATCCAGCCGCCGTAGTAGCCGGCGAGCCCGCCCATCATGACGCCGAGGCCGACCGCCACCAGCGTCGCCACCACCCCGATCAGCAGCGAGGTGCGCGCGCCATGGGCCATGCCGGCGGCGATGTCGCGCCCCAGCGTGTCGGAGCCGAGCAGGAACTGGCCGGTCAGCGGCGGCGACATCGGCCGCCCCACGAGGCTGAACGGATCCTGCGGAAAGAGCGCCGGCGCCAGCGCCGCCAGCGCGATCACGACGAACAGGATGAAGAGGCCGGCTACGGCGGAGCGGTTGCGGGCGTAGCGCCGCCAGAAGTCGCGGGCCCGCCCGAGGGCGCTCGGCGCATCGGCGCCGGGCGGGGCGCCGGAAGGGGCGTCGGCGAGATCGGTCATCGCAGTTCGATCCTGGGGTCAAGCACGGTGTAGAGGATGTCGACGGCGAGGTTCACCACCAGAACCAGCACCGCCGACAGCAGGAAGATGCCGAGCAGCAGGTTGAGGTCCCGCGCGAAGAGGCTCTCGAAGGCGAGCTGGCCGAGGCCGGGCCAGCCGAACACCGTCTCCACGATCACCGAGCCGCCGATCAACGAGGAGACCTGCACGCCCGCCATCGTCACCACCGGCAGCAGCGCGTTGCGCAGGACGTGGCGATAGACGATGCGCCGGTCGCTCAGCCCCTTTGCGCGGGCGGTCGTCACGTAGTCCATGCCCGACTGCTCAAGCATCGAGGCGCGCATGAGCCGCGCATAGAGCGCGAGGTAGAAGAGCGAGAGCGTCGTCGCCGGCAGCACGAGGTGATGCAGGATGTCCCACACCCTGTCCCACCCGGTATGGAAGGCGGCGATGGTCTCCATGCCCGATGTCGGGAACCAGCCGAGGTTCACCGAGAAGACGAGGATGAGCATCAGCCCTACCCAGAACAGCGGCGTGGCGTAGCTCACCAGCGCCAGCACCGAGATCACCGTGTCGCGCCAGGTGTTCAGCCCCGTCGCCGCCAGCAGGCCGAGCAGCGATCCGACGCCCACCGCTGTCACGATCGTCGCGCCCATCAGGATCAGCGTCGGGCCGAGCCGCTGCAGCACCAGCTCCGCCACTGGCATCTCGTGGCGGAAGGACCATCCGAAGTCGCCGACCGCGACCTTGGCCACGTAGTTGACGAGCTGGACGGGCAGGGGCTGGTCGAGCCCGAACTTCGCCCGCAGTTCCGCCATGTATTCCGGCGTCGCCGAACCCGCCTCGCCGGCGAGCACGTCCACCGCGTCGCCGGGGGCCAGCTTCAGCAGCAGGAAGTTGATCACGACGATCGCCAGCAGGATCGGAACAGCCTGCAGGGTTCGTCGGAGTATGAAGGCCAGCCGTGCCCCGAGCATCGCGTCCTCGCGTCTTGGGCGCCGCCGCGCCTCGCAGCGCGGCGGCAGGGTTGCGGGAGGTCAGCGCGGCGGCGTCACTGCTCCAGCCACACGTCGGCGAAGTTGTTGTAGACGCCGAGCGGGCCGGAGACCGCGTTGTGCAGCTTGCTGTTGTAGACCGTCACGAACTCGAGCTCGTGCATGAACACGATCGGGCTCTGCTCCACGATGATGTTCTGGAACTTCGCGTAGAGCTCGGCGCGGGCCGCGGGGTCGGCCTCGGTCTTGGCGGCGTCCATGAGCGCGTCCGTCTCAGGGCTCGACCACTTGGTGCCGTTCACGAACACGGTGCCGGGGCGGATCTGGTTGGAGTGGTACTGGCGATGCACGCCGAGCACCGGGTCGGGCATGCTGAACAGCCAGTTGGACGACAGCGCGTAGTCGTAGTCGGTGTAGACGCGCTTCAGCCAGGTGGCGACGTCCTCGTAGCGCAGCTCGGCGGAGATGCCGATCTCGGCGAGCACCTGCTTGGTGTACTCGCCGAAGCGCCGCCATTCCTCGCCGTAGGGCGTCATGTCGTGCACGATGGAGAAGCGCACGCCGTCGGCGCCGCGCGGATAGCCGGCCTCGTCGAGCATCTTGTTGGCGGTGGCGATCTTGTCGTCGACGTCGAAACTCGGGACGTCGGCGGTGTAGATGCCGGAGGCGGCGAAGTTCGAGCTTATCGGGCCGGTGGCGGGCTTGCCGAAGCCGAACCAGATGTTCTCCACGACGAACTCGCGGTCCATCGCGGTGGCGATGGCGCGGCGCACGGCGGGGTCGTCGAACGGCTTGGCGTCGACGTTGAACTGCAGCTGCATGATGGGCGCGAAGTACTCGTAGCCCTTGGTCGTCACCTCGATGCTGTCCATCTCCTCAAGACGCGGCACGTCGATGTTGGGGATGGCGCCGAAGGCGGCGAAGTGGAGCTCGCCGTTCTCCATCGCGGCGGTGCGCGTGGAGGCGTCGGCGATGAAGCGCACGACGACGCGGTCGAGATAGGGCAGGCCATCGCGCCAGTAGTTCTCGTTCTTGTCGAGCCGGACGTACTGGCCCTTCTGCCACTCGACGAACTTGAACGGGCCGGTGCCGATCGGGGCGTTGGCGGTGTCGTTGGCGCGGATGTCCGTGCCCTCGAAGACATGCTGCGCGACGATGGGCGACTCGTAGCCGTTCAGCGCCACCATGAGGTAGGGCGCGGGCTCGGAGAGCTTGAGTACGGCCGTCAACGGATCGGGCGTCTCGACCGACTCGATGATCGAGAGCGTGGCGCCGCCGCGCGGATGCACCTCGCGCAGGACGTTCATGATCGAGAACTGCACGTCGGCGCTGTCGAACGCCTCGCCGTCATGCCACGTCACGCCGTCCTGCAGGTTGAAGGTGACGGTGAGGCCGTCTTCGGAGACCTCCCAGGATTTCGCCAGCGCGGGCTGGATCTCGAAGTCCCAGCCCAGGGTGACCAGACCCTCGTAGACCTTGGTCGCGACCTGGCCGATGGGGCCCGAGGTCGAGAGATAGGAGGCGAGGTTCGGCGGCTCGGGCTGCGTCACCATCACCATGGTTCCGCCGCTCTCCTGAGCTGACGCGGATGCGGCGGCGCCGGCTGCCAGGGCGGCGCCGAGCATGAGGCTTCTCATCGGATGTCTCTCCTGTCGTCGCAGTCTTTTTCGTTGTGACGGCCGAGCCGCCGGTGCGGAGAAGAGCAGGACTCTCGCTCCCTGCAACTCCTGTAGCCGGCGATCGGCGCAAAAACCACTGGGGAAGACGCCATCGCCTCTTGTTTAGGCAGAAAAGCGCAGCTTTCTTGCGCCTGAGCCATGCCGGACGGAGCGCGAAGGGCCTGGAGGCCGCAGGGCGGGGCATTTTGCGCGCAGCGCCGGCGGCGGCGCCCGATTGACGCGCGGCGGCGCGCGCGAGCAAATGGCCGCGCCTCAGGAGTTCGCCCAGATGACGCAAGACCCCGCAGAAACCGCGATTCTCGCCGCGGTCGACCGGAATTTCGACGCCCAGATCGCCTTCACGCAGGAACTGGTGCGCCGCCCCTCGCTGCGCGGCGCCGAGGCCGCGGTGCAGGACTTCGTGCACGACGCCTTCCGCGAGCGCGGCCTCGCCGTCGACCGCTGGCGCGTGCGCGAGGCCGACATCGCCTCCCATCCCGGCTTCTCGCCGGTGGCCGTCTCCTACGAGAACGCGTGGAACGTGGTGGGGACGTGGCGGCCGGAGGTCGAACGCGGCCGCTCGCTGATCCTCAACGCCCATGTCGATGTGGTGCCGACGGGGCCGGAGGACATGTGGAGCGCGCCGCCCTTCGAGCCGGTGGTCCGCGACGGCTGGCTCTACGGGCGCGGCTCTGCGGACATGAAGGCGGGCCACGCCGCCAACCTCTTCGCCTTCGACGCGATCCGCGCGGCGGGGTTCGAGCCGGCCGGGCGCATCCACATCCAGTCCGTGGTGGAGGAGGAGAGCACCGGCAACGGCACGCTCTCGACCTCCGCGCGCGGCTACGTCGCCGACGCCGCGCTGATCCCTGAACCGGAGGACGAGATGCTCGTCCGCGCCAACGCCGGCGTCGTCTGGTTCGCGGTGGAGGTGCGCGGCAGGCCCGCGCACACCCGCGTGATGGGCGAGGGCGTCAACGCGATCGACGCCGCCTATCGGCTGATCGCGGCGCTGCGCGGGCTCGAGGCGCGCCGCAACGCCGAGCGCGCCGCCCACCCGCATTTCGAGGCGCTGGAGCACCCGCTCAACCTCAACATCGGCCGCATCGAGGGCGGCGACTGGGCGTCGATGGCGCCGGCGTGGTGTCGGTTCGAGGCGCGCTTCGCGCTCTATCCGGGCGAGCGCGCGGCCGACACGCGCGCCATGGTGGAGGCCTGCATCGCAGAGGCCGCCGCGGCGGACCCGGGCCTCGCGAACCGCCCGCCGACCGTGACGTGGCACGGCTTCATGGCGGAGGGCTACGTGCTGGAGCCGGGAAGCGACGCGGAGGCCGCGCTCGCCGGCGCCCATGCGGACGTGTTCGGCGCGCCGCTGCGCAGCTTCACCAGCCCCGCCTATCTCGATAGCCGCGTGCATGCGCTCTACGACCGCATCCCGGCGCTCTGCTACGGCCCGAACTGCCGCGACATCCACGGCATCGACGAGGCGGTGGAGATCGAGTCGGTGAGGCGGATCACGCGCGCCATCGCGCTCTTCATCGCGCGCTGGTGCGGTCTGACGCCTGCGCGCTGAACCGCAGGCCGCTAGAGGGCGCCGCGCGCGGGCGCCGTCGGCGCCTGCAGCGCTCCGGCAGGCGCCGGACCGACGACCGGATCGAGCGCCAGCAGGGCGGCGGGCCGGAACGGGCGCTCGAAGACGCCGGGGCCGATGACGGCCTCCGCCTCGTCGATCCAGGCCAGCCTGACCACGCGCGGGCCTGCGGCCCCAGCGTCGTCGGCGACCGTGAGGGCTGCGGGCGGCGGCGCGCCGGCGCCGGTGCGGTAGCCTGCGGCGGCGAGCGCCTCGGCGACGATGGCGGCCTCCTCGGGGTCGGACAGCCTGACGACCGCCGTCGCTCCGGCGGCCGCACTCGCGATCACCGGCCGCCGGTCGAGCGCGAGAAGCGGGGCCTCGAACCAGAAGCAGGAGCCGGCGCCCAGCTTCGATTCCACGCCCACCGCGCCGTCCATCATCGTCGCGAGGCCGCGGCAGATGGCGAGCCCCAGCCCCGCCCCGCCCGAGCGCCGCGTGGCCGACGCGTCGACCTGCTCGAAGCGCCCGAAGATGGTCTCGCGATGCTCCGGCGCCACGCCGATGCCGGTGTCGACGACGGCGATCCTGACGATCCACCGCCCATCCTCGCGCCACCGGCCGCCGATCTCGACCCGGATGACGCCCTTCTCGGTGAACTTCAGCGCGTTGCCGACGAAGTTCACCGTCACCTGCCTCAGGCGCGCGAAGTCGCCGCTCAGCAGCCGCGGCGCCGTCGGATCGACCCGCACGAGAAAGCGCAGCTTCTTCTTGCGGGCCGCGATGGCGAGCGCCGTCAGATGTTCGCCCGCCAGCGCCTCAGTCGCGAACGGGTCCGCGCGAAGATCCATCATCCGCTCCTCCAGCCGCGAGAAGTCGAGGATGTCGCCGATGACGCCGCCAAGCGCGGTCGCCGTCTCCTTGATCAGCCGCACCATGGAGCGCTGTCGTCCGTCCAGGGCGGTGTGGGCGAGCAGGTCGCTCAGCCCGATCACGCCGTTGAGGGGCGTGCGCAGCTCATGGCTCATGACGGCGAGGAACTCGGACTTCGCCTTGTCGGCCGCAAGGGCGCGCTCGGTCATGCCGCGCAGCAAGGCGGTCCGCTCGTCGATGCGGCGCTCCAGCTCGCGGCGGCCGGCCTCGGCTTCGGCCATGGAGGCGAGGCGGTCGAGGTTCACGGCGTGCACCGTCTGGCACGACACGATGAGCACCGTGAGGTAGGCGAGCGTGTAGAGGAACGCGCTCGACCAGACGCCGCCGTCCTCCTGCGCCATCATGGCGAGCGCGGCGAGCGTGCCGGCAAGAACCGCGATCGACCCCACGAGGCTGTGCGGCTGGAGCAGGATCCAGCCCGCCATCGGCAAGGACAGCATCATCACGAAGACCGCCGGGTTCTCGCTCCCGCCGCGGCTCGCGACGAGGAAGAAGAGCAGGATGACGGAGCCCAGCATCCCGAAGCCCGTGACGAACGCGACGACGACGTCGCGGGTCATGCCGCGCCACTCGCGAACGTTCGCCGCGATGGCGACGACGCACAACGTGGCGTAGAGCGCTCCGACGGCGCTCAGGCCGCCGGCCGCAAGAACGCCCGCCGCGCCGGTCTCGCCGCCGATCAGCGCGTGCGCCGCTCCGGCTGAGGCGGCCGTCACGGCGGCGCCGCAGGCGAAGAACACGATGTACTGCTTCATGCGCGTGGCCGCGGGCCGGGCGCGCACGGCGGCGCGCATGGCTCGCCAGCCGAGGAAGCCGCCGACGGCCGCGCCAGTGGCCGCCGCCGCGATCTCCTGTAGCGGCGCGTCGAGCATCAGGTGGCCGATCGCCACCCCGGCCGTCGCGGCGAGCACGCCGGGCGTGCGCAGCGAGAGCGCGCAGCCGAGCGCCACGCCCGACCACAGCGGCAGCGCGAGGCGTCCCGCCCCGTCTGGCGCGACCATGTCGGCCAGAAGAACGCTCAGCGCCGCAGTGGCGACCGCCAGCGCCAACGGCCCCGCCCCCGTCAGCCTTTCCAGAAAGACCTTCCTGAATCGCATCCTGTGCCGCTGAAACTGAGACCTTGGGTCGACGCGCGCGTTCCGTCATACGCGCTTGAAACCTAAGCGCCCGCTAATCCGCGAAACACCGCGCCTTTCGACGCGCGCACAAAAATGCGGCACAGCGTGCGATCTATTGACGGGTTGATGGATCGGGCCGGAAAACATGCTTGGCTGATCGGTTTTCTCTGGTTCCCTGCGCATCGCGCCCCGTAGTGTCGCAGGGCGTCGGGCCTCGCCCACAGCGCCAGCCGACAGGGAGAACAGGACATGAGGACGATCATCATCGGCGCGGCGTTCGCCGTGCTCGCGTGCGCGGCGTCCGCGCAGGACAAGTACACCGTCGCGCTCGACGGCACCTTCGCGCCCCATGCGATGCCCAAGCTCGGCGGCGGCGTCGAGGGCTTCAACGTGGACCTCGCGAACATCATCGGCGAGCGGCTCGGCGTCGAGATGGACATCGTCGCCACCCAGTTCTCGGGCATCCTGCCCGGGCTGCAGGCCGGCACCTACGATTTCGTGGTGGCGCCTACGACGATCACCGCCGAGCGCGCCGAGAACCTGCTCTTCTCCGAAGGCTACCTCAACACCGACTTCCAGTTCCTGATCCCCGCCGACGCCGAGGACGTGACCGACCTCAAGCAGCTCGCCGGCAAGACCGTCGCGGTCAACAAGGGCTCCGCCTACGACAGCTGGGCGCGCGGGCTGGCCGACGAGATCGGCTGGGTCGTCGAAAGCTACGGCACCAACACCGACGCGGTGCAGGCCGTGATCGCCGGGCGCGCGGACGCCAACGTCGCCGGCAACACCGTCGCCGCCTGGGCCGCCAAGAAGAACCCCGCCGTCAAGCTGAGCTACCTGCACGAGACCGGGCTCGTCTGGGGCATGCCGTTCCGCAAGGACGACGCCGCGACGCGCGACAAGGTCGAGGCGGTCATCGAGTGCCTGAAGATCGACGGGACGATCGCCGAGCTTTCGCAGAAGTGGTTCGACGTCACGCCCGCCGCCGGTTCGGCCGCCGTCACGCCGCAGCCGGGCTTCGGGCAGCCGGGCTTTCCCGGCCATGTCGACGACGGCCACACGCCCTCGTGCTGACCGGAGCATGGCGCCCATCCTCGACCTGATCGGCCTGAGCAAGCGCTTCGGCGCGCTCACGGCGCTGGCCGACGTCAGCCTCTCGGTGGCGCCCGGCGAGCTGGTGTTCGTGCTCGGGCCCTCGGGTTCGGGCAAGAGCACGATGCTGCGCTGCTGCAACCTGCTCGAGAGGCCCGACGCCGGGGCGGTGGTTCTGGAGGGTCGCGACATCGCCGCCCGCGGCGTCGACCTCGACGCCGCGCGGAAACGCATCGGCATGGTGTTCCAGGCCTTCAATCTCTACCCCCATCTCAGCGCGCTCGCGAACGTCACGCTGGCGCTGCGCAAGGCGCTGCGCCTGCCGCGCGCGGAGGCCGAGGCGCGCGGCTTGGCGGCGCTCGAGCGGGTGGGCCTCGGCGACAAGACGCACACCATGCCCGGCCAGCTCTCGGGCGGGCAGCAGCAGCGCGTCGCCATCGCCCGCGCCATGGCGCTGGAGCCCGCCGTGATGCTGTTCGACGAGCCGACCTCCGCGCTCGACCCCGAACTCGTCGACGAGGTGCTCGCGGTGATGCGCGAGCTGCGCGCCGCCGGCATGACGATGCTCGTCGTCAGCCACGAGATGCGCTTCGCCCGCGCCGCCGCGGACCGGGTGGTCTTCATGGACCGCGGCGCCGTGGTCGAGCAGGGCCCGCCCGAGCGCATGTTTGAGGATCCGCGTTCGGAGCGCCTGCGAGCCTTTCTCTCGCGCCGGGCCTGACGCGATGGGCTTCGCCGACGCCTTCCTCGACATGGCGGTGATCACCCGCTACGCGCCCTCGATCCTGAGCGGCATGGGCGTGACGCTGGCGCTGGCGGCGCTGATCGTGCTGGCGGGTACGGCGGCGGGGCTGGGCCTCGCCTGTCTGCGCGCCACGGGCTCGCGCTGGCTCTCCATCCCCATCGTGATCTTCGCCGACGTCTTCCGCGCGCTGCCGCCGCTGGCGCTGATCCTGCTGGCCTATTTCGGGCTGCCCAACGTCGGCGTCTCGCTGTCGAGCTTCATGGTGCTGTTCACCGTGCTGGCGCTGGTGCTCGCCGCCTTCGCCGAGGAGATCTTCTGGGCCGGCGTCGCCGCGACCCCGAAGGGCCAGTGGGAGGCCGCGCGGTCGACCGGGCTGGGCTTTCGCGCAGCGCTCTTCTGGGTGGTGCTGCCGCAGGCGGCGCGCATGGCCGTGGCCCCCCTGACCAACCGCGCCATCGCCATCACCAAGATGACGGCGCTGGGCACGGTGATCGGCGTGCCGGACATCCTCAACCAGGCGACCACCGCCGTCTCCTTCGCCGGCGACGCCTCGCCGCTGACGCTGGCGGCGCTCGCCTATGTCGCGATCTTCCTGCCGCTGGTGATCGCCTCCCGGCGGCTTGAGCGGCGTTTCCAGTGGCGGCGGCTCTAGATGGAGGCCCTCGCCGCGCAGTTCTTCGACCTCTCGATCATGGCCGCGGCGCTGCCGATGGTGATCGACGGGCTGTGGGTGACGCTGGCGCTCTGCGCCGTCGTCGTGCCGATGGGGCTGGCGGGCGGGCTCATGGTCGCCATGGCGGCGCTCTCGCCGCGGCGCTGGCTGCGCTGGCCGATCATCGCGCTGATCGATCTCTTTCGCGCCCTGCCGCCGCTGGTGCTGCTGATCTTCGTCTACTCGGGCCTGCCTTTCGCCGGCGTGCGGCTCGACCCGTTCGTCGCCGTGGCGCTGGCCTTCCTGCTCAACAACGCAGCCTACTACGGCGAGATCTACCGGGCCGGCATCGAGTCCGTGCCGCCGGGGCAGATGGAGGCGGCGCGCTCGACCGGGCTGTCGCATCCGCAGGCGATGGCGTGGGTCGTGCTGCCCCAGGCGGTGCGCAACGTGCTCCCGGACCTCGTCTCCAACACGGTGGAGGTCGTGAAGCTCACGTCCCTCGCCTCGGTGGTGTCGCTGTCGGAGTTGCTGCACCAGGCCGATCTGGCGCGTTCAGTCACCTACAACGCCTCGCCGATCGTGCTGGCGGCGGGGATCTACCTCGCGATCCTCTGGCCGCTGGTGCGGCTGGCGGGGCGGTTCGAGCGGAGGATCGCCTCGTGACCGGCTCAGCGGCAGTCGCGCGGCGCCGGCCCCACGGCGCGCTCGCGGCAGTAGGCCGAGCAGGCGCCGGGCTCGTCGCACAGGTTCCCGACCATGTGCTCGCCGGCGCCGCGCCAGTCGAGCGTGTCGCAGCCGGCCGCCGCCAGCGCGATTGCGAGAAAGATCGCCCGCATCTTGCTGTTCCCACTTCGCTCACGTCTCCCGAAACTCTATACGATGAAAGGCGAGCCAATGCGTGAAATCGTGATCGGGGCGGCCCAGATGGGTCCGATCCAGCGCGCCGACAGCCGCGAAACGGTGGTGCGCAGGATGATCGACCTGCTGGAGCAGGCCCATGGCCGCGGCTGCACGCTGGTCGTGTATCCCGAACTGGCGCTCACCACGTTCTTTCCGCGCTGGCTGATGGACTGGAGCGAGGTCGACGCCTGGTTCGAGCGAGAAATGCCGAACGCCGCCACCGCGCCGCTTTTCGCGCGCGCCCGCGAGCTCGGCGTCGCGATCAGCTTCGGCTACGCCGAGCTGACGCCGGAGGGCCGCCGCTTCAACACCCACATCCTGACGGACCGCAGGGGCGCGGTGATAGCGAAGTACCGCAAGGTGCACCTGCCCGGCCACAGCGAGCACGACCCCGACCGCGCCTTCCAGCATCTGGAGAAGCGCTATTTCGAACCCGGCGATCTCGGCTTTCCCGTCTGGCGCCTGCCGGCCGACATGGGCGGGGCCGTCGCAGGCATGATGATCTGCAACGACCGGCGCTGGCCCGAGGCGTGGCGCGTGCTGGGCCTCCAGGGCGCGGAGCTGACGATACTCGGCTACAACACCCCGAGCGTGAACAGCCAGCAGGGCGACGAGGGGCTTGAGAAGCGCCTCTACCATTCCGAACTCTCGGTCTGCGCCGGCGCCTACCAGAACGCGACATGGGCCGTCGCCGTGGCGAAGGCCGGCGACGAGGACGGCCACCCGCTGATGGGCGGCTCGGTCATCGTCGACCCCGACGGCTTCGTCGTCGCGCGGGCCGAGACGGAGGCCGACGAGCTGCTCGTCCACGCCTGCGACATGGACGCGACGCGCTTCGGCAAGACGACGATCTTCGACTTCGCGCGCCATCGCCGCGTCGAGCACTACGGGCGCATCTGCAGCCAGACCGCAGCGACCCCGCCGGAGGCCTGAGCGTGCCGATCGCGTGGCGCGGGGCGGCGCGCGGCGGCCAGGGCTCGAGCGGGGGGGCTGGCCGGGGCGCTGGCGGCCCGGAACTGCCGCTGCGCCTGCTGGAGGTCTTCGCCGCCCTGATGCGCGAGCGCACCACGGTCAGGGCGGCCGAGGCGCTGGGCGTCTCGCAACCTTCCGTCTCGGCGGCGCTGGCCGCGCTGGAGGAGCGCCTCGGCGGTGGGGACGAGGCGCTCAGCCTCCACCGCGAGATCGAGCCGGTCTTCGTCATGCTCGACGGGGTCGAGGCGCGGGTGCGCGACCTGCGCTCGGGCTCGGCGGGCCGCCTGCGGCTGCTGGCGACGCCGCCGCTCGGCCACACGGTCGCGCCGGTGGCGCTGCGGCGGTTTCTCGACGGCCGCTCGCAGGTCTCGGTCGACTACGACGTGCGGCGGGCCGACTCGGTCATCGAGGCGGTCGCGTTCGGCGCGGCGGACGTGGGCCTCTTGCTCGGCGCCGACAACCGGACGGACGTCGAGGCCGAGGTGATCGAGGCCGCCGCGATGGTGGCCCTCGTGCCGCCCGACCACGCGCTGGCGGACGCCCCGCATGTGGGCCCCGCCGACGCCGCGGCCGCGGGCTTCGTCGGCCTGCACGCGGCGTCGCGGCTGGGGCGGCTGCTGCGCGGCGCCTTCGTGGAGGCGGGCGCGCCCTACGCGCCGCGCGTCGAGGTGCGCTACTGCCACACCGCGGCGGTGCTGGCCGAGGCCGGGCTCGGCATCGCCGTGGTGGACCGGTTCACGGCGGGCTTCGTCGACCGGCGCGCGCTGGTCTCGCGACCGTTCCTGCCAGCGATCTCTGCGCCGTGCACGCTGCTCACGCGAAAGGACGCGCCGCCGTCGCGGCTGGTCGCGGCCTTCGCCGAGGAAGTCCGCAGGGCTGTCCGCGACTTCCGCTGAAGCCGCTGGCGGCGGGGACCATGGCGCCCGGCGGCGGCGTCGCGTAAGTCTCTCCGGCGCCACGTCGAACCGGCGGCCGGCCGGCTCCGGCCCATCCCGGCTTCGGCCCATCCGAAGGACGCCCGAGCATGAGCGACCCCGCCCCCCTGGAGCTCTCCGTCGCGACATGGGACCACGACCGCACCACCCCGGTGCTCGACGGCCGGGTTCCGGTCGCCGGGGTCGCGGTGCGCCCGACGATCCTGCCGACGACGCAGCTCTTCGCCATCGCGGCGCAGGAGGCGCAGTTCGACGTCACCGAGTTCTCGCTGTCCACCCACATCCTGCAGGTCGCGCGCGGCGAGCCCGCCTACACCGCCGTCCCGGCCTTCGTGTCCCGCGCGTTCCGGCACAACGGCTTCTACAAGCGGCGGGACTGCGGGATCGAGAGCCTCGCCGATTTCCGGGGCCGCGCCGTCGGCGTGCCGGAGTACCAGATGACCGCGGCGCTCTGGATGCGCGGGATCATGGCGGACGACCATGGCGTCGCCGCGCACGAGGTCTCGTGGCGCAACGGGGCGCTCGACGCGGGCGTCCGGCGCGAGCGGCTGGCGCTGGCCCCGCCGCCGGAGCTGTCCATCACGCCGATCGAGGACGGCGACACGCTGCAGGCCATGCTGCTGCGCGGCGAGATCGACGGGCTGCTGGCCCCGAAGCCGCCGCAGGCGTTCCTCGACGGCGACCCGCGCATCGAGCGCATCTTCCCCGACTTCGAGACCGCCGAGCGGGAGTGGAGCGCGCGCACCGGCTTCTTCCCCATCATGCACGTGATCGCTGTGCGGCGGACGCTGGCCGAGGAACACCCGTGGCTGCCGCGCGCGCTCTACGACGCCTTCGGCGCGGCGCGCGACATCGCGCTGGAGCGGCTCAGGGACGTATGGCTCGGCTCCGCCAACCGCCTGAGCCTGCCATGGCTCAACGCCTCGATCGAGCGCACACGCGCGAGCCTCGGGGACGACTGGTGGCGCTACGGCTTCAAGGGCGCGCGCACAGAGGTCGAGGCGATGTGCCGCTACTCGGTGGAGCAGCACCTCGCGCCGGCTCTGGTGGCGCCGGAGGACCTGTTCCACCCCTCCGTGCTCGACAGCTGAAACGCGTCGGGGCGGAGCCTTCGCTCCGCCCCGCCCTGTCCTCCGCAGGTCGATCCCGTCAGGCGGCGGCCCGCCCGCGCATGAGCCGCGCGGCGAGGGGCGGGCCCAGCAGCGTCAGCGCCAGCGCGCCCCACAGGACGTTGCCGAGCGTCGAGGAGAACATCGCGCCCATGTCGTTGCCGGAAAGGCGCATCACCAGCAGGAACGACTTTTCAAGCAGCGGGCCGAGGATCACCCCGATCAGGATGGCCGCGACGTGGTAGCCCGTCTTGCGCGCGATGTAGCCGATCAGGCCGAACGCCACCGCGACGCCGAGGTCGAACATGAAGCCGCGCGGGACGTAGGCGCCGACCAGCGAGAACGCGATGATGATCGGCCCCATGTAGTAGCTCGGCACGATGGTGACGCTGGAGAGGTAGCGCGCCATCGGGAACACGGTGAAGATCATCAGGATGTAGGCGACGACCATCGACATGATCACGCCGTAGGCCATCAGCGGCTCGGTGGCGAAGAGGCGCGGGCCGAACGGCACGCCGTGATACTGCAGCACGATCATCATCACCGCCGCCGTGCTGCCGCCGGGAATGCCGATGGCCAGCAGCGGCACGAGCGTGCCGGTGGTGACGCCGTTGTTGGCGGATTCCGGCGCGACGACGCCCTCTTCGCAGCCGGTGCCGAACTTCTCGGGCGTGCGCGAGAAGAGCTGCGCCTGCTGGTAGGCGACGAAGGCGGCGATGGAGGCGCCTGCGCCGGGCGTGACGCCGATGACGAGCCCCAGCACGCCGGTCCAGAGCGTCAGCCACCAGTGCCGGCAGGCGCCCCGGATGTTGGCGAAGGTCTCGCGCCAGGTCGGCGTGACGCGCATGGCCGTCTCGGCCGCGCCGCTGCGGCTTTCGATCATCACCAGCGCCTCGGAGATCGCGAAGAGGCCCACCAGCGCCGGCACCAGCGGCACGCCGTCGAAGAGTTCCAGCATCCCGAAGGTGCCGCGCGGCGTGGCGTAGATGTGGTCGGCCCCCATGGCCCCCAGCATCAGGCCGAGCGCGCCCGCGATCAGCCCCTTCAGCATGTCCTTCGCGGCGATGGCGGCGATGAGGGCGAGGCCGAAGAGCATGATCACGATCATCTCGATGGAGCGGATGTAGAATCCGGCTTCCGCGAGATAGGGCAGCAGGAACAGCGTCAGGATCGAGCTGATGAGGCCGCCGCCGACAGAGGCGACGAAGGAGAGCGCCAGCGCCTTCGCCGCGCGGCCCTGCTTGGCCATCTGGTAGCCGTCGAGCGTCGTCGCCGCGGCGCCGCCCGTGCCGGGAATGTTCATCAGGATCGCCGGGATGCCGCCGCCGAGATGGCTCGCGCAGTAGAGCGCGACCATGAACGTCAGCGCGACGTCCACGTCGAAGGCGAGCGTCAGCGGCAGCAGCATGATGATGGTGTTGTGGGCGGCGAAACCGGGGATCGCGCCCATCACGATGCCGATCATAATCGCCGGGATCATGATCCACCACATCGACAGGGAGTAGAGAAAGAGCTCCAGGAGCCCGGATGCGTTCAGGTCCATGATGCGGCCAGCCACTCGGTGAGACGCTCGAACGGCCCCGGCGGGAACCGGGTGCCGAGCAGCGCGATGAAGAACGCCCAGCCGCCGAGCGCGCCGACGACGGCGAAGGCGAGCGCGCTCCGGAACGGCCTGAGCCCGGTCGCGAGGCCGCCCAGCAGCAGGAAGGCGAAGGTCGTCAGCGTGAAGCCGCCGAACGGCGCGACCGCGAGATAGCCGAAGATCAGCAGCAGGAAGGCGAGCCGCCCGCGGCGGTTCTCCTCAGGACCGAGCAGCGCCTCGAAGTCCGGTCGCCAGCCCTCGCGCACGGCCCTCAGCGCAGACCGCGCGACGAGCAGCGCCGTCAGCGCGAGGAAGAGCCCCGCGAGAAACAGCCCGCTGCGCTGCGCCTCGGGCGGAAAGTCCCACACCGACGCGACGTAGTAGAGCGCGTAGAGCGTCCCCAGTCCCGGCAGGATCAGATCGGCCACGGATGCGCCCCGCGGCTTCGGCGTCTTGGCTGTCATTGCGTCGTTCCCATGCCTGCGCCGCGCCGCGACGACGCGCGCGTCGTCGCGGCGGCTTCTGCGGGCGGCCTCAGGCGCCGGAGAGCAGGGTCTTGTACTTGGCGGCGAGCTCCTTGGTCGCCGCTGCGGTCGCCATGGCGACGTCCTCGCCGCCGACGTCGATGAAGGTCGTCGGCAGGCCCGCGCCCTGCACCGCCTCGGCGTAGGCGGGGTCGTTCACCGCCTCGGTCATCGTCCGCTTCAGGTGCGCCACGCGGTCGGGGAAGGCGTCGTAGGCCGCCTTGTGGATGCCCCAGGCGCGCGAGCTGTCGAAGTTCGGGATGGACGTGCCGAGCGCCCCGTTGACCGTCGGCGCGTCGCGGCTCTCGGCGGGGGCGGGGTTGCGGCCAGCGAAGACGCCGAGGATGTTCACCTGATCGATCAGGCCGATCGGGTTGGCCATCGGCAGCACGCAGCAGTCGGTCTCCATCGTGATCGCAGCCATGGCCGACGGGTTGCCGCCGCCGTAGGGCACCAGCACGAAGTTCGCGCCGGTGGCTTCGGCGAGGGCGAGCATCCCGATCGAGCCGGGATGCGGCAGCCGGCTGACCGCGACCGTAACGGGGCGCTTCTTGCCCTCGTCGACGAGCTGCTGCAGCGAGGTGATCGGGCTGCGGCTCGAGGAGAAGACCGCCATCGGCTCAGACGAGATCTGCTGGATGTAGACGATGTCCTCGCCGATCACGATGCCGGTGTTCTGCAGCTCCAGCATGATCACTTCCGGGCCCAGGTTGGCGAAGATCAGGTTGTAGGCGTCCTTCTCCCGCTGCATGTAGAACTCGTAGCCGACCTGGCCGGCGGCGCCGGGATAGTAGCCGTATTCGAGATCGGCCCCGAGATACTTCGTCCAGACGCTCGCGAAGACGCGGCTGTCGCGGTCGGCGCCGCCGCCTTCTCCGGTCGGGATGGTCACGTTGATCGCGCGCTCGGGATAGCTCTGGGCGCGGCCGAGGCCGGGCGCGCCGAGCGCGAGCGAGGCGGCGCCGAAGCCCGCGGCCTGGATGAAGCCGCGGCGGGTGGGACGGATGAGGGTCATGGCGTTTCTCCCTGTTTCGGGCCGCGCGACCGCGGCCTCTCGTTGGTGATCGCGCGCCGGCAGCGCGCGTCGGCGTCAGGCGTTCTCGGCGTAGACGGGCTTCGAGCGGGTCCAGAACTCGCGCAGCACGTCGTAGACGAGGCGGTAGTTCTTCTGCTGGAAGGAGGCGTGGGCGATGCCCGGCATGACGGTGAACTGCTTGTCGGGGTTCGGCAGCCGGCCGAAGAAATCGAGCAGGTCGCCCATGCTGGCGATGCCGTCATACTCGCCGCGCATCAGCAGCGTCGGCATGGTGAGCCGCGCGGGGTCGTTCAGCGGCAGCCGCGAGCACATGTCGACATAGGTGCCGGTGGGCATGCTGTCGTCCAGCGCGAGGATGGCGTCGGCGAAGGCGTCGACCACGCTGTCCTCGGCGGTGCCGGGATGGTCGCGGTTGAAGATCGAGTGGACGAAGGCCCGGTCGATCGGCCGGCGCTCGTTGGCGCGGAAGAAGTCGAGCTTCTTCGCGCGCTCCTTGAGCGTCGGGCTGTCGGCGCCGGTCCAGACATAGGCGTCCAGCGCAAGGCGCGCGACGCGATGCGGCCGGCGCTCCGCGAAGGCGGCGGCCCGCAGCGCGCCGGAGGATATGCCGTAGACGTGCAGCGGCGCGTCGCCGGCGGCCTTCGCGATCACGTCGTCGGCGGCCTCCAGGTCGTCGGCGCCGTCGGAGATGTCGGCGCGCACGCCGCGGTTCTTCGTGGAGCGGCCGTAGCCCTCCATGTCGACGCACCAGCAGTCGAAGCCCGCGGCGGCGAAGTAGTCCATCGCCGAAGACCACGGCCGGCCCGGCGCCTCGAGGTCGAACGTCGGCTGCGACGCCATCGAGGAGCCGTGCACGAAGAGCGCGACGCCCCTCGGCGCGCCCTCCGGCGCGCGCTTGCGCCACATGAAGAGCTCTGCGTCGCCCTTCTTCGCGCGATGCTCCTCGCCGGTGAAGCGCCGTTCGTTGGTGTCGTCGAGCATGTCGTTATCGTCCTCTGGCCTGTCCTCTGCGGCCGGCGCCGTCGTCATATGCCGAGCGACGCCATCTGCTTTTCGGGATAGCGGGTTCCGGCGGCGACGCCGGGCGGAAAGGCGGCTTCGAGCGCCGCGGTCTCGGCGGGCGCGAGCGTCAGCTCCGCGGCGGCCGCGTTCTCCTCCAGCCAGCGCCGTTTCTTGGCGCCGGGGATGGTCGCGACGTCCTCGCCGCGCGACAGCACCCAGGCGACGGCGACCTGCGCCGGCGTGGCGCCATGGGCGGCGGCGACGCCCCGGATCGCCTCGACCAGCGGCGCGTTCCGCTCGATGTTCTCAGCGGTGAAGCGCGGGTGGTCGCGGCGCCGGTCGTCCGCGATCAGCGCGTCCAGCGCGGGTATGGCGCCCGTCAGAAAACCCCGACCGAGCGGCGCATAGGCCACGAAGCCGACGCCGAGCGCGCGGCAGGCGGGCAGGATCCCGGCCTCGACGTCGCGCGACCAGAGCGAGAGCTCCGACTGCAGCGCGGCGATCGGGTGCACGGCGCAGGCGCGGCGCAGGGTCTCGGGCCCGGCCTCGCTCAGGCCAAGGAACCGCACCTTGCCGGCCTCGACGAGGCGGGACATCGCGCCGACGCTCTCCTCGATCGGGGTCTCGGGGTCGACGCGGTGGAGGTAGTAGAGGTCGATGGTCTCGACGCCGAGCCGCGACAGGCTGCGGTCGCAGGCGGCGAGGATGTGCTCGGGCCGGCCGTCGACGGTGCGCGGCGCGGCGGATCGGCCGAGATTGCCGACCTTGGTGGCGATGGTCGCCTCGTCCCGCCGCCCCTTGAGCGCGGCGCCGAGCAGCGTTTCGCTGTGGCCGGCGCCGTAGACGTCGGCGCTGTCGAAATGCGTCACGCCGAGGTCCAGCGCGCGCAGGATCGTCGCGGTAGACTCGGCGTCGTCGCGTTCGCCGTAGGCCGTCGACATGCCCATGCAGCCGAGGCCGATGGCCGGGACGGTCAGCCCTCCAAGGTTTCGCGTCTTCATGCTGCGCGCTCCAGTATGTCGAGGCCCTGGACCCGATCGAGCAGGTAGATCAGGCCGCGGTCGTCGGTGTCGACGTCGTTGCTCTGCGGGGCGGCGGCGCCGCCGCGCGGGGCGGGGATGTAGTGGCCGACCTCGGCCGGTTCGCGCGGATCGGAGAGGTCCACGAGCCTCAGGCCGCCGGCGAACCAGGCGACCGGCAGCACCGGGCCCGCGCTGCGCTCGGCGAACTGGTGCGGCCCGAAGCGCAGGCCCGCGCGGGCGTAGGGGCTGTCGCGCTCGCTCACGTCGAAGGCCGCCACCGGCTCGATGCTGGCGAGGTCGGTGACGTCGAGCACCCACAGCAGCGCGTGCGGCGTTCCGTGGCGGTGGTCGTGCTCCTCGTCGACGGCGACGGCGAAGCGGCGGCCGTCGACGCCCGACGGCAGGGGCAGAACGGTGTGGGTCGGCTCGCGGAAGGCGGCCGGGCGGCGCCAGAGCCCGATCTCCCGCATCGCGCCGAGGTCGCGCGCGTCGAGCACCCGGAATCCCTCGTGCCACCACGCCGCCCACAGCTCGTCGCCGACGCGCAGGGCGTGGTGCAGGCGATGCGTCAGGCCCGGCCAGGCGGCCGTCTCGCCCGCCGCCGCGTGCTGGCCCGGCGCGGCGTAGCGGCCG
>CAYGUQ010000008.1:0-26946 GCA_964352995.1 uncultured Rhodobacterales bacterium | reverse complement strand
GCGGCCGCCGGAGCTGATCGATCAGGCCCGCGACGGCGTCGTGGATCTGTCGATGACGCTGGTCGGCTACACGCCCGGCCGCTTTCCGCGCAGCGAGGTCTTCGAGCTGCCCTTCATGATGACCGACCCGGTGGCGACCGCCAGGGCGTTCTGGGAGATGGTCGAGACCGACTTTCAGGACAATGAGTTCAGGGACGTCAAGATCCTCGGCGCGTGGAATCACGGCCCGGGCCTGATCCATTCCCGGACCCCGGTGCGCTCGCTCGAGGACATGCGCGGCCTCAGCCTGCGCGGACCGACGCGCATCACCAACAATCTGCTGGCCGAACTCGGGGCCGAACCCGTGGGCATGCCCCTGCCCTCGATCCCGGAGGCGCTGTCTAAGGGCGTGGTCGCCGCGACCGTGCTGCCGTGGGAGGTCACCAGCTCGATCCGGCTGGCGGAGCTCGTCGAGAACCACACCGAGTTCGCCGGCCGCGAGGCGCTCTACACCGCCACGATCATCCTCGCGATGAACAAGGACCGCTACGAGGCGCTTCCCGACGATCTGCGCGCCATCATCGACGCCGAGTCCGGCGAGAAGCTCTCGGCCTTCGCCGCGCAGGTGATGTGGGACATGGACGCCCCGGCCCGCAAGCTGGCGGCGGATCGCGGAAACACGATCATCACCCTCGACGAGGCCGAGGTCGCGCGCTGGAAGGAGGCGGCCGCCCCGGTCACTGAGCGGTGGATCGCCGAGATGGACGGTCTCGGCATCGACGGCGCCGCCCTGGTCGACCGCGCCCGCAGCCTGATCGCCAAGAACGGCGGCTGATCGCCGTCACCCAGCCCGGTTCGAGGGGCGTCAGCCCCTCGGTTCCTGCGCGCGAGGTTCGCCATGTATCCGTTCCTTTCCCGATGCGCCGACCGTCTGGCGTACGCCATGGCCTTGCTGGGCGGCGCGGTGCTTGTCGCGCTCGTCGTCCTGACCTGCATCTCGATCGTCGGACGCGCGCTCCTGCCTCTGGACCTCGGGGTCGGGCCGCTCCGCGGCATCTTCGACTACACCGAAATCGGCATGGCGCTGGCCGTCTTCGCCTTTCTGCCCATCGCCCATCTGCGCAACGCGCACGCCCGCGTCGACCTGTTCGAGACGGCGATGCCGAGGGCGCTCAATCACGCGCTGGACCTGCTGTTCGACGTCGCAATGCTGGCGGCGGCCTGCGTCGGGACGTGGCGGCTCTATCTGGGGATGCAGGACAAGATCCGCTTCGGCGAGACGACGCTGATCGCGCAGATCCCCGTCTGGCAGGGCTACGCCGCCGCGTTGCTGGGGGCGGGGGCCTTCGTCCTGATCGCCATGTTCTGCGTCCTGCGCGCGCTGCGGCGGCTTGGCGGCCTTCAGGATCAGGAAAAGACATGACGAGCATCGAACTGGCTCTGTGGTCCTTTCCCGCCCTGCTCGTCCTCGTCTTCCTGCGCATGCCCATCGCGCTTGCGATGATCGCGGTGGGCGTCGGGGGGACATGGCTGGTGATCGGCTCTCCGATGATGACGCTGAACCAGCTGAAGACGCTGACCTTCGGGACGTTCTCGAACTACTCCTTCTCCATCATACCGCTCTTCCTGCTGATGGGGCAGTTCGCGACGCTGTCGGGCATGTCCGCCGCGCTGTTCCGCGCCTCCGAGAGCTTTCTGGGCCATCGCAGGGGCGGCGTGGCGATGTCCGCGATCGGGGCCTGCGCCGGGTTCGGGGCGATCTGCGGATCGTCGCTGGCGACGGCGGCCACCATGGGGCAGGTCGCGCTGCCCGAACTGCGCCGCTACGGCTATCCCGGCTCGCTTGCGACGGGCGCACTCGCCGCGGGAGGAACGCTCGGCATCCTGATCCCGCCCTCGGTCATCCTGGTCATCTACGCGATCCTGGCCGAGCAGAACATCGAGAAGCTCTTCGTCGCCGCGATCGTGCCGGGCGTCATCGCCGCGCTCGGCTACATCGTCGCCATCGCGGTCTGGGTCCGCGTCGCCCCCAACAGCGCCGCCATCCGTCCCCGCGTCGCCTGGCCCGAGCGGATGCAGGCGCTGGGCCGCGTATGGCCGGTCATGCTGGTCTTCCTCGCGGTCGTGGGCGGGATCTACAGCGGCGTCTTCACCCCGACCGAGGCTGCGGCCGTCGGCGCCGCGGGAACCGGGATCATCGCGCTCTTCTCGGGCAAGATGAACTGGGCGACGCTCTCCGAGGCGATCCTCTCGACGGCCTCCGCAACGGCGATGATCTTCCTGATCATCCTCGGCGCGGGGCTCTACAACAGCTTCCTGTCGCTGTCGCAGATGCCGCAGACGGCCACGGCCTGGGTCGGCGGGCAGGACTTCTCGCCCTGGCTGGTGCTGACGATCGTGCTGCTGATGTATCTGATCCTCGGCTGCGTGATGGATTCGCTGTCCATGGTGCTGCTGACCGTTCCGATCATCTTTCCGATCATGCAGGCGCTCGATTTCGGCATGAGCCCTGCCGAGTTCGGCCTGTGGTTCGGCATACTCGTGCTGATCGTCGTCGAGGTGGGGCTGATCACCCCGCCGGTCGGAATGAACCTGTTCATCATCAACGCTATGGCCCGCGACACGCCGCTGCGCGACACGTTCCTCGGCGCGCTGCCCTTTGTCGCGACCGACCTGATCCGGGTCGTGATCCTGGTCGCGTTCCCGTCGATCACCCTCGGTCTGGTCTGGCTGCTGGACGGACTCTAGGCTTGGCGACCCTGTGGGGAGGCGGGTCGCGAGAGGCGCGATGTCCGACGGTTCGTCCGCTGGGCGGCGAACGGCCTGCGGCGGAACGTCTTCCTGCGGCCCGCCGAGGCGGGCGGCCCACCGGCGGCGCCGATGATCGACGCCACCCGCCTCAGGGCGCACCGCTGCGCAGCGGGCGGTGTAGGGGGCTGAGGCGCAGTGGATCGGACGATGCGGGGGCGGGCGCGCCACCCAGATCCATGCAGTCCTCGACGCGCGCGTCGCGTCGCAACCCGATACGACGACCTCGCCCGAAACTCCCGAGCCGCCATCAGCATCGCGAGCTTCGTCGTCTACCGGTCGCGCGTTCCGAGCCTGGGGGCGCCGAGGACGTCGCGCGCGGCGATCTCGCGCGCCGTCTCCAGCGCCGCCGCCATGTCGGGCGCGGCGTCCCGGCTCAGCGCGAGCACCCGGCCGATCTCCAGCGCGCGGGCCTCGCAGGCGGCGCGCACGGCCTCGTCGGCGATGGTCTCGAAGTCGGCGTTGTGGGCGAGGCCGAGGATGCGGCGATGCATCTCGACCCCGCAGAAGCCGAGCGCGTCGCGCCAGACGGCGCCCAGCCGCTCCAGCCGCGCCTGCTCGGCGCCGAGGTCATGGCCCTGATCCTCGAAGAGCCGCGCCTCGTAGAGCATCCCGCTCCGCTCGGTGCGCCAGAGCCGGGTGAACTCCTCGGCGAAGGCCGACCAGATCGCCGCAGTCTCCCCGAGCAGCCAGTCGGCGTAGCCGTCGCGCGCGCCGGGGGCGGAGGCGTGGCCGGGCTGGGCGCAGAACGCCATCAGGAAGTTCGCGATCAGCATGCCGATGTCGAAGCCCATCGGGCCGTAGGTCGCGAATTCGGGGTCGATCACGCGGATGTCGTCGTCGCAGACCATCACCGAGCCGGTGTGCAGGTCGCCGTGCAGCAGCGTCTCCGCCCGGGTGGCGAAGGCCCATTTCATGTGCTGCGCCGTCCGCTTCATCGCCACGTCGCCGCGCAGCTGCGCGACGAGGGCGTCGAGGCCCGGCGTGTGGCGGTTCATCGGCGCGTCACAGTAGGGGTCCGAGAAGACGAGGTTTTCGGTGATGTCGCAGAGCGCGACGTTGCCGGCGAAGAGCGCGAGGTCGGCCTTGCGGTCGGCCGTCGGCATGGCGAGGTCGGAGCCGCGAAAGAGCGTGCGGGCGCAGAACAGGCCCAGCCGCCGCCCTAGCCCCGCGATGCGTCGGCCCTCGATCATCGGGCGGCGCAGGATGACGTGCCGGTCGAGGAACTCCATCACGATCAGCGCCTGCTCGCGGTCGAAGTGGAACACCTCCGGCGTGGCGCCGGGGTCGCGCGCGGCGTGGCGCACCAGCGCCTCGTGCTCGAAGAAGCTGCGCGAGAGCGGCAGCGGCCAGCTCTCGCCGACAAGCCGCACATAGGGCAGCGCCTGCTTGACCACCACCGCGCCTTCCGGCCCCTCGACGATGAAGACGAGGTTGAGGTTGCCGTCGCCGACCTCGCGCGCGCGCCACCCGGCTGGGTCGCCCAGCCGGGCGCGCGCCGCCGCCACCGCGCCGAGGCGCGCCGGCAGCGTCTCCAGCGTCAGCGCAGCGTATCCCTGCGACGTCATGGACTTCTCCTCCCCCGGTTCGAACCGCCGCCGGGCGTCTCGGCGCCCTTTGCGGCGCGAGGCTCGCGTCGAGGCGGGCGGGTTGTCAATGCCGCGGCCTGCGACGCGCGGCGATTGGCCCGGAAGGCGCAGGCGCGTGTGTTCGGAACCGCGGACCCGCCGCGCCCCCCTTCCGGCGATGTCCGCGCCGCCGTGCACGCTCCCCACGGAGCCGCCCGCAGCAGCGCCGTCTCGCTCAGGATCGCCTCGCAGCAGGCGGCCGCGCCCGCGCAACAGGCCGCGGAGCGCGCGATGACCGTCGTGGCGACGACGCAGTCCCAACTCGACCACATGGCGATGCGCGGCGGGCCGGCCTTCGGCGAGGCCGCGACCTGCGTCTGCACGAAGGCGCGGTGGGCGACCTGGAGCGCGGCCAAGCGGTGCGACGACGGCGGCCATGTCGGCAGCCATTGCCGCAAGGGCCGCGCGAGCGGGCGGGCGCGCCATGCGACTTCCGAGAACTTCGCGGCCTCGACCTGCGTAATGTTCGGCGCCGTGAACCAACGCACCGCGTTTGGCGCAGACTGCGCGCCGGGCGTGAAGAAGGTCGACATCGCCGCCGGATGACGACGCGGCGGCGCGCCGCAGCGCGCCAGACTTCAGCGAGAGGAGCCAGGCCATGGACTGCGATCCGGCGATCTTCCAAGACGCCCCCCTCGGCGTCGCGACGGCCTCGCCCTGCTCGTCGGCGCCGCCCGACGCCTTCGAGGGCGCGCCGATCGCATCTCGGCGGGGTCTTGGCAAACCCCTGCCGCGCCGGTCTGCGGTGCGTCCCATCAGCGCGCCTCGGACGCCGGCGATGCGCCGTCGACGCTCCATCTCGGCCGCGACGGCGGGCCGGCGGCGAGGGGTCTCGCGGTCGGCGTCGGGCGCGCGTGCGGCCTGACGACGGCTTGAGCGCGACGGCGGCGCCGGTCATGCTCGCTACCTCGGGCCGGGCGGCGCGCGGCGCGCAGCCAGCGCCGACGCCGCGTCGCAAGTCCAGGAGGAGCACCGCCATGTCCGCCGACCAACTCGCGCGCGCAGACGCCGCCCTGATCCGCTACGGCGGGTCGTTCTCCCGCTTCGTCGCGGCGCGGGCGGAGGGGAGCTTCGTCTACGACGCCGCCGGGCGGCGGGTGCTCGACTTCACCTCCGGCCAGATGAGCGCGATCCTCGGCCACGCCCACCCCGCCATCGTGGAGACGGTGCGCCGGCAGATCGGCGAGCTCGACCACCTGTTCTCAAGCATGCTGTCGGAGCCGGTGATCGGGCTCGCTGAGAAGCTGGTCGCGCTGGCGCCGCCGGGGCTGGACCGCGTGCTGCTGCTCAGCACCGGGGCGGAGTCCAACGAGGCGGCGCTGAAGATGGCGCGGCTCGTCACCGGCGGCCACGAGGTCGTGGGCTTCGCGCAGTCCTGGCACGGGATGACCGGGGGCGCGGCGGCGGCGACCTATTCGGCGGGGCGGAAGGGCTACGGGCCGCTCGGCGTCGGCGGCATGGCGATCATGGCCCCGAACCTCTACCGCCCGACCTTCGGCCCCGCGGGAAGCTACGACTGGCGGGCCGAGCTGGACTACGGCTTCGAGCTGGTGGACCGGCAGTCGACCGGCGCGCTGGCGGCCTTCATCGCGGAGCCGATCCTCTCCTCGGGCGGCATCCTCGACCTGCCGCCAGGCTATCTCGCGGCGCTGAAGGCGCATTGCGACCGGCGCGGCATGATGCTCGTGCTGGACGAGGCGCAGACCGGCATGGGGCGGACGGGGCGCATGTTCGCCTTCGAGCGCGACGGCGTGACGCCCGACATCCTGACCCTCTCCAAGACGCTCGGCGCCGGCCTGCCGCTGGCCGCCGTGATGACGAGCGCCGAGATCGAGGCCGAGCTCCACGCCCGCGGCTTCCTGTTCTACACCACCCATGTCTCCGACCCGCTGCCTGCCGCCGTCGGCCTCGCCGTGATCGAGACGATCCTGCGCGACGGGCTGGTCGCGCGCGCCGAGACGGCCGGGGCGCGGCTGCGCGCGGGGCTGGAGGCGCTGAAGGCGGAGTTCGACTGCGTGGGCGACGTGCGCGGGCGCGGGCTGCTGCTGGGGCTGGAGATCGTGCGCGACAAGGCCTCCAAGGCGCCCGACCCCGATCTCGGCGACCGCATCACCGCCCAGGCGCTCGACATGGGCCTCAGCATGAACATCGTCGCGCTGCCCGGCTCGGGGGGCGTCTTCCGCATCGCGCCGCCGCTGACGGTGAGCGACGCGGAGATCGACCTCGGCCTGACCATCCTGCGCGACGCGATCCGAAGCGGGCTGGAGCGGGGCCGCGCCGCGGCGTGAGAGCCGCCGGCCGCCGCCCCGCCGGCGGCGCAGCCCGCAGCCCGCAGCCCGCAGCCATGTACGCAGCGGCCCCGCGCGTGAGCGCGCCGGGCCGCCGTCCGGGTCCGCCTCCCGCCCGCTCGGGTCGGCACGGCGCGGCGTCAGCCGCCCCCCCCCCGGGCGTGGCCGTAGACGGCGAGCTCCTTGACCTGCGTCTCGCCCAGCTTGCCGAGCCAGGGCGGCATCACGCCCTGCTGCGGCCGCCAGACCTGCGCCGCGATCTGCTCGGCCGAGCCGCCATAGAGCCACACGCTGTCGGCGAGGTTCGGCGCGCCGACTTCCGGGCCGCCGAGCCCCTCGTCGCCGTGGCAGGCGGCGCAGTTGTCGAGGTAGATCTCCATGCCCGCCTCGGCCGCCGCCGCGTCATGCTCGCCGCCCGATAGGCTCACGACATACTGGGCGACCTGCGCGATCTCCTCGCGCGAGAGCAGTTCGTCGACGCCGTAGCGCGGCATCTCGGAGTAGCGGGCGTCGGGGTCGGCCTCGTTGCGGACGCCGTGGGCGATGGTGGTGTAGATGTTCTCCAGATCGCCGCCCCAGATCCAGTCGTCGTCGTTGAGGTTGGGGTAGCCGCCGACGTTGCCCGCCGCGCCGGAGCCGTGGCACTGCGAGCAGTTCACCGCGAAGTTCGCCTTGCCCGCCGCCATGGCGAACTGCAGGAGCTCGGGGTCGTTGCGGATCGCCTCGATGTCGGTGTCGGCGATGCGCTGGCGCCAGACGGCCTGACCCTCGGCGTGCTCGGCGATCTCCTCGGCGACCTCGCCGCGGGCGGTGTAGCCGAGCCAGCCCTCGGTGGCCTTGGTCACCATCGGCCAGGCCGGAAAGAAGATCGTGTAGATCAGCGCGAAGGCGACGCAGGCGTAGAAGATCGAAAGCCACCATTGCGGCATGGGGTTGTTGAGCTCGGCGATGCCGTCGAACTCGTGACCGGTGGTCTCGACGCCGGTCGCCTCGTCGATGCGTTTCTCAGCCATGGTCAGGCGTCCTTCTCGGCGCGGGCGAGGGCGTTGCGGTCATCGGCGTCGGGGTCGCGGAACGGGATCTGCGCGGCGTCCTGCGCGTCGCGCTTCGCGCGGGCGCTCAGAAGCCGCAGGCAGGCCCCGAGGAAGAACAGCATCATGGCCAGAAGGCCCCAGCTGTCGGCGAAGGCGCGCATGGCGGAGTAGGTTTCCATCTCGTCCTCCCTCAGCGCAGGTTCTCGGACGCCATCGGGTCGTAGGTGGAGAAGTCCACCAGCGTCCCGAGCATCTGGAGGTAGGCCACCAGCGCATCCATCTCGGTGATGTCGGTGGGGTCGCCGTCCCACACCTGGGCGGTGGCCTTCTCGCCGTAGCGCTCCTGCAGGCCGTCGACGTCGGCGCGGTCGTTGTCGGGCCGCGCCTGCGACCAGAGGTCCGCCGCGGCGTTGCGGATCATCTCTTCGGTGTAGGGCACCCCCACCGCGACGTTGGCCCGCAGGTGGTCGGCGACGTGGGCGTACTCCAGCGGCGTCTCCTGCAGGAAGCTGTAGTTCGGCATGATCGACTCGGGCACCAGCGAGCGCGGCGCGATCAGGTGCTGGACGTGCCAGTCGTTGGAGTACTTGCCGCCGACGCGCGCGAGGTCCGGCCCCGTGCGTTTCGAGCCCCATTGGAACGGATGGTCGTACATGCTCTCGGCCGCGAGCGAGAAGTGGCCGTAGCGCTCCACCTCGTCGCGCATCGGGCGGATCATCTGGGAATGGCAGAGATAGCAGCCCTCCCGGATGTAGATGTCGCGGCCCTTCAGCTCCAGCGGCGTGTAGGGCCGCATCCCGTCCACCTTCTCGATGGTGTTCTGGAGGTAGAACAGCGGGGCGATCTCGACGACGCCGCCGATGGAGACGGTCACGAGGCTCAGCACCAGCAGCAGCGTGGCGTTGCGCTCGATCTTGCCGTGATGGGTCCAGACAGACATTGGCGCGCCTCCCTCACTCTGCCGCGACGGCGCCGCCGCGGGGCGCGCCCTCGGCGGCCTCCACGCGCAGGTCGCCCTTGATGGTCTTGTAGATGTTCCAGGCCATGATGATCCCGCCCAGCAGGTACAGAATGCCGCCGAACACGCGGATGACGTAGAAGGGGTGCATGGCCTCGACCGTCTCCGCGAAGGAGTAGACGAGGAAGCCGAGGTCGTTGGTCTCGCGCCACATCAGGCCCTGCATGATGCCGGAGACCCACATCGCCGCGGCGTAGAGCACGATGCCCGCGGTCGCCAGCCAGAAGTGCCAGTTCACCATCGCCACCGAGTAGAGCCGTTCGCGCCCCCAGAGCCGCGGCGCGAGGTAGTAGATCGCGCCGAAGGAGATCATGCCGACCCAGCCCAGCGCGCCGGAATGCACGTGGCCGATGGTCCAGTCGGTGTAGTGGCTGAGCGAGTTGACGGCGCGGATCGACATCAGCGGCCCCTCGAAGGTGCTCATGCCGTAGAAGGCGATGGCGGCCACCATCATGCGGATGATCGGGTCGGTGCGCAGCTTGTCCCAGGCGCCCGAGAGCGTCATCAGGCCGTTGATCATGCCGCCCCAGCTCGGCATCCACAGCATGATGGAGAACACCATGCCCAGCGTCTGCGCCCAGTTCGGCAGCGCGGTGTAGTGCAGGTGGTGCGGGCCGGCCCAGATGTAGAGGAAGATCAGCGACCAGAAGTGGACGATCGAGAGCCGGTAGCTGAAGACGGGGCGCTCTGCCTGCTTCGGCACGAAGTAGTACATCATCCCGAGAAAGCCGGCCGTGAGGAAGAAGCCCACCGCGTTATGGCCGTACCACCACTGGGTCAGCGCGTCCTGCACGCCGGAGAACGCGCTGTAGGACTTCGAGCCTAGGAACGAGACCGGCACCGCGAGGTTGTTCACCACGTGCAGCATCGCGATGGTCACGATGAAGGCGAGGTAGAACCAGTTCGCGACGTAGATGTGCGGCTCCTTGCGCTTGAAGATCGTGCCGAGAAACACCGCGAGATAGGCGACCCAGACGATGGTCAGCCAGATGTCGATGTACCACTCCGGCTCGGCGTATTCGCGGCTCTGGGAGCCGCCGAGCAGGTAGGACGTCGCCGCGAGCACGATGAAGAGCTGGTAGCCGAGCATCACGAACCACGCGAGCCGGCGCGACCACAGCACCGCGCCGGTCGTGCGCTGCACGACGTAGAGCGAGGTGGTGATGAGCGCCGAGCCGCCGAAGGCGAAGATCACCGCGGAGGTGTGCGCCGGGCGCAGCCGGCCGAAGGTGAACCAGGGCTCGAAGTTGAGGTCGGGCCAGGCGAGCTGGGAGGCGACGAGGACGCCGAGCAGGAAGCCCGCCACGCCCCAGAACGTCGTCATGATCACGCCGAAGCGGATCACGGCGATCTCGTACTTCTCCTCCGACGCGAAGCCGGGGCCGGCGCCGAGCGGCGCGAGCTCCCGCACCCTGAAGCTGCGGAAGAACAGCAGAACGCTGATCGCGCAGAAGATCATCATGTGCACGGAATAGACCTGGTCGTGTCCTCGCGCCGCGGCGAAAGCCGTCGCCACCATCGCAAGGCCGAAAAACGCCAGCCGCGCCGCCTGCATCGCTCCCATTGCGGGTCCCCGTCTCAAACTTTTCCAGCCCGGAGAGGCCGGGCATGCTTGCCGGGTAGGGTAGCGCGCATCCGCCCGCCTTGAGCCATGTCAAAGCGCGCCGTGGCGTCGCAGGGCATCGTTTCGCCAGCGACGACGGACAATTCCGGGGTGCGACTTGTTGCTCCCCGTGCTTGCCGCAGCGGCGGGAGAGCGCGATGGACCACCGGCAGGACGAGTTGAACCGCGCGACGGGCGCGGGTTGGCGCGGCGTGCGCTCGGAAATGCGCGCCGGCGCCTGGAGCGAGGCGGCGATCCGGGCCGATCCGCTCGGCTTCGTCGCGCTGCGCGAACGCAGCCTGCGCGGGCTCGCCGACATGCTGGAGCGCATCGCCGACGGCCTGCCGCATCTCGCCTGCCCCTCGGCGACGGCGCTGGCCGGCACGCGCCTGCGCATGATCGCGCGGCAGGGCGCGGCGCGCTGGCCGCTGGCGGCGCCGATCGCGGCGGAGGAGGAGCTCTACGCGCTCGCCGGCCCCTCGCCCGGCGGCTGGGACGCGGAGGCGGAGGCCGCCCGGCAGGTCGTGCGCTTCGCCCGGCGCGAGGGCGCGATGGTGTGCGGCATGGCCGCGGAGCTCGCCGACGCGCTCGACGCCTTTCTCGACGCCGGCCACGCGGCGGAGCCCGAGGCGCTCGGCTTCGGCCTGCGCGCCTGCTTCGAGGCGATCCGCCGGCGGGTGGATTGGGTCGAGGACGCCATCATGCCGCTCGCGCGCCGGCGGCTCGATCCCGAGGCGGCCACGGCGATGGGCGCCAGGCTCGCCGCCGGCGTCGCCGCCGCGCCGCTGAGCGCGCGCGCCGACCTCGTCGTCATAGAAGGCGCCCGCCCCTGAGCCTTGTCCGACCTGCGAAGTCCGGAGCGGCCGCCTTCTCCGCGCCCCTACTCGCGCGATCGTCGATCCGATTGCGGACAAACGTCTCGGACGCGGTCGACAACAGCGTGAAACGGCGGGGGATGCGCCTCGCCCAGCGCTTGGCGCGCATCTCGCAAGGTCAGGCGCGCCGAGGTTCTGCAACGCCGGGTTCGTGAAATGCGAAGGGGCGGCGGGTCGGGTCCCGGCTTGCCCGATGGCGATCCCGGCTGCGCGAACCGCCCCTCGCGGCGGCGCGGCTGAACGGGTTCGCCTTCGTCACGGGCGAGCGCATGCGCTCCGGCGGCTCCGTCATCCAGCCGGCGTCTTCGCCCGCTAGGCAGAGACGCCTCCGGGAGCGACCGCCCCGGCCGGATCCTCAAGAGCGGGTCACCGATGCGGCCGCCCCCGCCGGGCAGGCGCTTCGACGTGGCCGGCCGCCGCGACCGCGCCGTCCGGGATGAGGCGGGAGGCCCTCTTGCGGTCGCCCCTAGACGATGCTGGCGATCCGCGCTCCGGTGACGCGCAAAAGGGTCTCGACCGTGATCTCCACCACGCAGTCCGGCGCGCCGGCGGCGGCCCAGACCGTCGCGAGCCGCGCGAGGTCCTCGTCGAGGATCATGCCGGCGCGCGTCGCCTCCGGCAGGCCGAAGGGCGAGACACCGCCGATGGAGAAGCCCGTCGCAGCCTTCACGAAATCCGCGTCGGCGCGGGTCAGCGCGACGCCCAGCAGGCGGCCGAGCCGTTTCTCGTGGACGCGGTTCGCGCCGGAGGCCAGCACCATCCGCGCCGGCCCGTCCGGCCCGTCGCGGAACACGAGGCTCTTGACGATCTGGCCGACGTCGCAGCCGCAGGCCGCCGCCGCCTGCTCGGCGGTGTGGGCGCTGGCCGGCGTCCGCACGATGCGCGCCGGCGCGCCCGCAGCCTCCAGCGCCGCCGCGACCCGCAGCGCGCCCGGCGGCAGCGCGTCCGCGTCTCGCGTCGCCCCGTTCAAGGCGCCGCCGCGATCAGGGCGTCGATGACGGCGCGCGCCTCGGGGCCGTCCCACTCGGCGTCGCCCAGCAGGCGCGCCACCTCGCGACCCTGACGGTCGAGCAGCAGCGTCGTCGGCATTCCGACCACCGCGGCCTCGCGCGAGAGCTTCTGGCGCGCGTCGTGGTAGAGGCGCAGATGCGCGATGTCGTTCTCCGCCAGCCACGTCCGCGGCTTGTCGATGTCGCCGCGGTCGGCGGAGATCGCCACCACGGCGAAATCGTCGCCCTCCATCGCCCCGGCGAGGCGGTCGAGCGACGGCATCTCCTTGAGGCAGGGCGGGCACCACGTCGCCCAGAAGTTCACCAGAACCACCTTTCCGGCGAAGTCGTCGAAGCGGACTTCGTCGCCGGCGGCGTCCACGAAGGGCGTCTCGAAGCGCGCCCTGGGGCTCTCGCCGACGTTCAGCTTGGTCATTTCGCCGGCGCGCGCGGCCTCGATCGCGGCGCGCTCCTGCGCGGTGAGCGCATGGGCAGGGGCGACCAGCGACAGCGCAAGGACCGCCCCGGCGGCAGCGCGGACCGAAGCCCGGGCCGCGGGGGTGGTCAGCGAGAGGGCGGCGGTGTAGAGGCGACGGGCTGCGCGCAGCATGGGGCGTCTCCGGTCCGGGGCTCGATGAGATGACGAACGCATACCCTGAGGCGACGGGCGGGGAAACCGCCGCCGAACCGGACGCCGATCAAAGCAACGTCATGTGGGGCGGGCGCTTCGCGCAGTCCCCCGCCGCGGTGATGACCGCGATCAACGCCTCGATCGGCTTCGACCGTCGGCTCGCGGCGCAGGACGTCGCCGGCAGCCGCGCCCACGCCGCGATGCTGGCCGCGCAGGGGATCATTTCGGCCGAGGACCGCGCCGCCATCGACGCGGGCCTCGCGCAGATCATCGCCGAGATCGCCCGCGGCGACTTCGCCTTCTCCGAGGCGCTGGAGGACATCCACATGAACGTGGAGGCCCGCCTGCGCGAGATCATCGGCCCGGCGGCGGGGCGGCTGCACACCGCGCGCTCGCGCAACGACCAGGTGGCGCTCGACTTCCGGCTCTGGGTGCGGGACGCCTGCGACGGCGCCGAGGCCGCGCTCACCCGCCTCATCGGGGCCATGCTCGATCAGGCGGAGGCGGGCGCCGATCTGCCGATGCCCGGCTTCACCCACCTGCAGGTGGCGCAGCCGGTCACCTGGGGCCATCACATGATGGCCTATGTCGAGATGTTCGGCCGCGACCGTGCGCGCTTCCGCGACGCGCGCGCCCGGATGAACGAGTGCCCGCTGGGCGCCGCGGCGCTCGCCGGCACGTCCTTTCCGATCGATCGCGCCGCGACCGCGGCGGCGCTGGGCTTCGACCGGCCCTGCGCCAACTCGATGGACGCCGTGGCCGACCGCGACTTCGCACTGGAGTTCCTCGCCTGCGCCACGACCTGCGCGGTGCATCTTTCGCGGCTGGCGGAGGAGATCGTGATCTGGTCGAGCGCGCAGTTCGGCTTCGGGAAGCTCACGGACGCGTTCTCCACCGGCTCCTCGATCATGCCGCAGAAGCGCAATCCCGACGCGGCGGAACTCGTGCGCGCCAAGGTCGGGCGCATCTTTGGCGCGCAGGCGGCTCTGACGATGGTGATGAAGGGCCTTCCGCTGACCTATTCGAAGGACATGCAGGAGGACAAGGAGCCGGTGTTCGACGCCGCCGACAGCCTCGGCCTCGCGCTCTCCGCGATGGAGGGCATGGCGCGCGACATGAAGCCGGTTCCCGAGAAGCTGCGCGCGGCGGCGGCGACGGGCTTCTCCACGGCGACGGACCTCGCCGACTGGCTGGTGCGCGAGCTGGGCATGCCGTTCCGGGACGCCCACCACGTCACCGGCGCGCTGGTGAAGCGCGCCGAGACGCTGGGCTGCGACCTGCCGGAGCTGTCCCTCGATGCGATGCAGGCCGTCGAGCCGCGGATCACGGACGCCGTCTTCGGCGTGCTCGGCGTGGAGAATTCGGTGGCGAGCCGCGTCAGCTACGGGGGAACCGCCCCCGCTCAGGTGCGCGCGCAGATCGCCCGCTGGCGGGAGGACGAGCGATGAGAGCCTGGATTGCGCTTCTGGCGCTGGCCGCGGCGGGCTGCGGCGTGAAGGGAGACCCGCTGACGCCGGGGAGGCCGGACGTCAGCGTCGAGCCGCCGGCGGCCGTCAGCAGCGGCCTGCCCGGCTACGACGACCTCAACACCTCCGCGCCGCGCGGCGAGCTGCCGTCGAGCGAACGGCCCTGACGGCGCGCACGTGATCCGCGCCATGGTCCACCCGCCGCGCGGCGCTACCTGCGCGTTCCTGCCTGATCGGAGACGCTCATGACGCCGCTACGCATGCTCTGGCTCGCCATGGCCATTCTCGGCGCGATCATCCCGTGGATCTATTTCTGGTCCTGGCTGGCCGCGAACGACTGGAACCTCGGGCTGATGCTCGACGTCTGGAACGAGACCGACGCCGGCACCGGCCTCGTCTACGACCTCACCTGGTCCTGGCTCGTGATCGTGATCTGGGTGCTGGCGGAGAGCGTCCCGCGGCGCGACTGGCTCAGCCTCGTCTGCATCCCGGCGGGCTTTATGATCGGGGTGAGCTGCGCGCTGCCGCTCTACCTCTTCCTGCGCTCCCGGCCCGGCTACGCGCGATAGAAGCGGCGGAACATGGATCATTTCACCTATCGCGACGGCGCGCTCCATGCCGAGGACGTGGCCCTGGCCGAGATCGCGGCCGAGGTCGGCACGCCCTGCTACGTCTATTCCTGCGCCACGCTGGAGCGTCATTTCCGGGTGATGGACGAGGCGCTGGCGGGGATGCCGCATCTGGTGTGCTTCGCGGTCAAGGCGCTGTCGAACGTGGCCGTGCTGCGCTTTCTCGCGCGGCTCGGGGCGGGGATGGACGTCGTCTCCGAGGGCGAGCTGCGGCGGGCGCTGGCCGCCGGCGTTCCGGGCTCGAAGATCGTCTTCGCAGGCGTGGGCAAGACGGGCGCCGAGATGGCCGCGGCGCTTGCGGCCGGCGTCGGCCAGTTCAACGTCGAGAGCGAGCCCGAGCTCGAGCGGCTCTCCGAAGTCGCGGTCTCGATGGGGGCGGAGGCGCCGGTGGCGGTGCGGGTGAACCCCGACGTCGACGCGAAGACCCACGCGAAGATCTCCACCGGCAAGGCTGAGGACAAGTTCGGCGTGCCGATCTCCCGCGCGGCGGAGGTCTACGCCAGGGCCGCCGCGTTGCCGGGGATCAGGGTGGTCGGCGTCGACGTGCATATCGGCTCGCAGCTCACCGCGCTGGAGCCGTTCGAGCAGGCGTTCTCGCGCGTCGCCGGGCTGGTCGAGCGACTGCGCGGCGCCGGCCACGGCATCGAACGCATCGATGTCGGCGGCGGGCTCGGCGTGCCCTATGTGCGCAGCAACGACGCGCCGCCGCTGCCCTTCGACTACGGCGCCGTGGTGCGGCGGACGGTGGGCGGCCTCGGCGCGGAGATCGTCGTCGAGCCGGGGCGGCTGATCGCGGCCAACGCCGGAGTGCTGCTGGCTTCGGTGATCTACCGCAAGCGCGGCGAGGCGCGCGACTTCCTGATCCTCGACGCCGCTATGAACGACCTGATCCGCCCCGCGATGTACGACGCGCACCACGACATCGTCGCCGTCCGGGAGCCGGAGGCCGACGCGACTGTGGCGCCGGCGGACATCGTCGGCCCGGTCTGCGAATCGGGCGACGCCTTCGCGAAGGCGCGGCCGATGCCCCCCGTCGCGGCCGGAGAGCTGGTCGCGATCCGTTCGGCGGGCGCCTATGGCGCGGTCATGTCGAGCGAATACAACACGCGCCCTCTCGTTCCGGAGGTGCTCGTGTCAAAAGACCGTTTTGACGTGGTGCGTCGGCGGCCCACCTATGCTGAGATGATGGAGCGCGAGCGCATTCCCGACTGGCTGGGCTGACCGGCCGTCCGGCGCCCGCGCATTCGGCCCGCGCGCGGGCCTGAGAGGATGCGGGAGCGGGCATGGCCGACCTCACCAACGCCGGGACGTCCAAAGGCGGGACGTCCGGAGACGACGGCCTGGACGCGGCGCGCGCGTCCGTCAGGCGCGAGGCGCGCCGGGCGCGGCGGGCGCTCTGGATCGAGCGCGCCGCGCAGGCGCTCTGGCCGATCTGGGCGCTGGCGGCGGCCTTCCTGGGCCTTGCTCTGATCGGCGCGCCGCAGGCGCTGCCCTTCGCCGGCCACGTCCTGTTTCTCGCCGGCTTCGCCGCGGCGCTCGCATGGCTGCTGCGGCGCGCGTGGTTGGGATGGCGGACGCCGACGACGGCCGAGGCGCTGGCCCGGCTCGACGGCGAGGCGCGGGACCGCCCTGTCGCCGCGGTCGGCGACGCGCTGGCCGGCGCCGGGTCCGACCCGGCGACGCGGGCGATCTGGGCCGCGCACCAGCGGCGGATGGCCGAGCGCGCGCTTGCCGTGCGCGCGGCGCCGGCGGACGTGCGGGTCTCAAGGTCGGACCGGTTCGCGCTGCGCCATGCGGCCGCCGTGGCGCTCGCGGCGGGGCTCATCGCGCAGCTTGGCGACGGCGGCGCGCGGCTGTCCGAGGCGCTGACGCCGGTTGGCGGCGCCTCCGCCGCCGCGCTCGCCCAGCCCGACGCCTCGATGGAGGCGTGGGCGACGCCGCCCGTCCACACCGGCGTCGCGCCGATCTATCTGACGGACCGCGCCGGCGAGGAGACGCCGATCTCGCTGCCCGCCGGCACTGAAATCGTGATGCGCGTGTTCGACGCGGGCGGCCGCCCTGCGCTGGAGAACGGGATCGGCCCGGTCTCGCCCGTCGCGGCGGAGGGCGACGACGCCGCCGCCGCGCCGGAGGACTTCGCCGACATCGGCGGCGGCGTCTGGTCGGCGACGGTGACGCTGGAGCGTTCGGGGGCGCTTTCGGTGACGGCGCCGGGCGCGGACTTCGGCGGCTGGCGCTTCGCGGCCGTGGCCGACGCGCCGCCGACCATCGCCTTCACCGAGCAGCCCTCCGCCACCCGCGCCGGCGCGCTGGCCTTCGCCTTCGAGAGCGCCGACGACTATGGCGTGTCGCGGGCGACGGCGACGGTGACGCTCGACGTCGCCGCCGCCGGGCCGCGCGGCCTGCCGGCCGACACCGTGTTCGAGCCGATCGAGTTCGGCCTGCCGCTTCCCCTGCGCGGCGCGGCCGAGGCCGTCGCCGAGGCGGTCGACGAGGACATGACCGAGCATCCATGGGCGGGGCTGCCCGTGATCGTCACGCTGACCGCCGAGGACGGCGCCGGCCAGACGGCCGCGGTCGAGGCGCGTGCGACGTTGCCGGGTAGGCGTTTTCTCGAACCGCTCGCGAAGTCGATCATCGAGCAGCGCCGCGAGCTCGCCTGGAGCCGGGCGACGGCCGAGCGCGTCGGCGCCGTGCTCGACGCGGTGACGGCGCATCCCGACGACGTCTTCGACGACGCCAGCGCCTATCTCATCACGCGCACTGCGCGGCGGCGGCTGAGCTACGCCGAGACGCCGGAGGCGCTGACGGCCGAGATCCCCGGCGTCGCCGAACTGCTGTGGGAGGCCGCGCTGCTCATCGAGGACGGCGACCTCTCCGACGCCGAGCGCCGCCTGCGCCAGCTTCAGGAGGAGCTCGCCGACGCGCTGGAGCGCGGCGCCGACGACGAGGAGATCGCGGCGCTGATGGACGAGCTGCGCCAGGCGCTTCAGGAGTATCTGCAGCAGCTCGCGCAGGAGGCGCTGCGCAATCAGGCCGAGAACGGCCAGCAGCCGCAACAGCAGCAGCAGGGTCAGCAACTGAGCCAGCAGGACCTGATGGACATGCTCGACCAGCTCGAGCAGGCCATGAAGAACGGCATGCAGGACATGGCGCGGGCGATGCTGGAGCAGCTTCAGCAGATGCTGGAGAACCTTCAGATGGCGCAGCCCGGCCAGCAGGGCCAGCAGGGGCAGGGCGGCCCGATGCAGGAGCTGCAGGACATGATCGGCCAGCAGCAGGGCCTCGCCGACCGCTCCTTCGACGCGCTGCGGCAGGGCCGCGAGGGCCAGCAGGGCGAAGGCCAGCAGGGCGAGGGCCAGCAGCAGGGCGAGGGGCAGGGCCAGGGCGAAGGCCAGATGGGCCAGAACGGCCAAGGCCGGAACGGACAGGGCCAGAGCGGTCAGGGCTCCGGCCAGCAGCCCGGCGGGCCGGACATGGGCTCCATCGCGCGCGATCAGGAAGGTCTGCGCCAGCTTCTCGACCAGCTTCGCGGCAACATGCCGGGGCAGGGCGGCGCCGGCGAGGCGCTGGAGCGCGCCGACCGCGCCATGCGCGGCGCCCGCGACGCGCTGGAGGAGGGCGACGCCGACGGCGCGCTGCAGGATCAGGTCGAGGCGCTCGACGCGCTGCGCGAGGGCGCGCAGGAGCTGGCGCAGGAGATGCAGAACCAGCCCGGCCAGTCGCAGCAGGCGGGCCGCGAGGGCCAGTCGGGCGACGTGCGCGAGGAGGATCCGTTCGGCCGGCCCACCGCCACAGACGGCCCGCTCGACGGCGACAGCGTCACCGTGCCCGACGCCGAGGCGATGAAGCGCGCGCGCGAGCTGCTCGATGAGATCCGGCGCCGCGCCGGCGACATGACCCGCTCCCAGCAGGAGCTGGAGTACCTGCAACGGCTGCTGGAGCGGTTCTGAGGCCCGCCGCCCGCTCCCCGGCGCCAGCGCCGCGGGAACCGGCGGCGTCCCCGCGCGTTTCAGATCCGACGTTCCGCCGCGCGGCCCTTCGGCCGCGGCGACGGTCACGGATGTGAAAGGACGCGACGATGAAGATTCTGATGGTGCTGACCTCGCACGACACGCTGGGCGACACGGGCGAGAAAACCGGCTTCTGGCTGGAAGAGTTCGCGGCGCCCTATTACGTCTTCAGGGACGCCGGGGCCGAGGTGACGCTGGCCTCTCCCGCCGGCGGCCAGCCGCCGCTCGACCCCAAGAGCGACGCCGAGGACGCTCAGACCGAGCACACGAGGCGGTTCCGGAAGGATGACGCGGCGCAGAAGGCGCTCGCGTCGACCGGGAAGCTGGCGCATGTCGCGGAGGCGGGCTTCGACGCGGTGTTCTTCCCGGGCGGCCACGGGCCGCTGTGGGATCTTGCGACTTCGCAGGACTGCGTCGCGCTGATCGAGAGCTTCGTCGCCGCGGAGAAGCCGACGGCGTTCGTCTGCCACGCGCCGGGCGTGCTTCGCAACGTCAAGGCGGCGGACGGCGCGCCGTTCGTGCGCGGGCGCCGCGTGACCGGCTTCACCAACGAGGAGGAGGCCGGCGTCGGCCTCACGGACGTCGTTCCGTTCCTCATCGAGGACGTCTTCACGGAGCAGGGCGCGCGTTACGAGAAGGGCGCGGCCTGGAGCGAGTTCGTCGTCGAGGACGGCAGGCTCGTCACCGGACAGAACCCGGCCAGTTCGGAGGCCGCCGCCCGCGCCCTGCTGCGCAAGCTCGACGCCTCGGCTATGGCCGCCTGAGCGAAGCCGGCCGCGCCGTGTCGGAGGGCGCCTCGCCCGAGGCGCCCTTCCTGCGTGCGCGATCGGGCGTCGGGGCGGAGGGCTCAGCCCATGCGGCGGGCGATCCAACCCGCCATCGCGGCGGGGTAGGTCTCGAACTCGGCCGCCACCGCCGGGTGGGCGGAGAGCATGCGCTGGTAGAGTCGCAGCCGCTCGGGCCACGCCACCGCGAAGCCGCAGGCCTCGGCGATGGCGTCGATCCACGCGAAGCACGGCGCATAGCCGCAATCGGCCAGCGACAGGGCCGCGCCGCAGAGCAGCGGCGCGGGTTCCGCGAGCGCGTCGAGTTCGGCCAGCCGCCTACCGATCAGCGCCGCCGGCTCGGCGAAGGCCTCGGCGCCCGCGCGCCCCACCAGAGGAAAGGTCAGGCGCAGCGCCGGTTCGAGCCGCGTGTCGTGGAACGCCGCGAACATCCTCGCCCGCGCCCGCCCCTGCGCGTCGCCCGGCATCAGCGGCGGAAACGGCCGCGTCTCCTCGATGTATTCGAGGATCGCCGCGCTCTCCGTCAGCACGAAGCCGCCGTCGTCGAGCGCCGGCAGCGTGCCTTCCGGCGCGATGGCGCGGAACGCCGCGGAGCCGGAGCCCCCCGGCGGTGCGACCTGCCGCCAGTCCGTCCACTCGACGAGCTGCTTGGCGCGCAGGGCTATGCGCGCCTTGGACGAATAGAGGCTCTCGGACGAGGCGTAGAGGATCAGGGACAAGGCGCGGCTCAGTCGGCCAGCCGCCACTTCGCCGCGAGGTCGTCGAAGAAGCCGCGCTCCTTCTGCAGCGCGATCCAGGTGTTGACGTAGTTGATCCAGGGCTGGTCGTCGCGCGGCAGCAGCATGGCGATGGGCGTCGGCGCCTTCGGGGCGGCGACCGGCACGATCATCAGCTGCTCGTACTGGTCGACGAGCTTCAGCGCCTCGACGTTGGAGGTGATGTGCGCGTCGGCGCGGCCCGAGAGCACTTCCTGGAAGTCGCGCGCCGGGGCCTCGACGATGCGGTGCTCGGCGTTGGGGAAGAACTCCTTCACCTGCGCCTCCTGCGTCGTGCCGAGGGTGGCGGCGACCGAGACGCCCGGCTGGTCGAGATCGGCCCAGTCCCTGAACCGCTCGGCGTTGGTCTTGAGCGTCAGCGGCACCGTGGCCAGCGAGAAGTAGCTGTCGGAGAAGCCGGCCACCTTGGCGCGCGCGGGAGAGACCGAGGCGCTGCCGGTCATGTGATACTTGCCCGAGACGACGCCGTTGATCAGCGTCTTCCAGTCGGTCGGCACGAACTCGACCTTCACGCCGAGATCGGCGGCCAGCGCCTCCATCACGTCGATGTCGTAACCCCGATAGCCGTTGGTGGCGGGGTCGCGCATCGTCATGGGGTTCCAGTCGCCGGTGGTGCCGACCTTCAGCACGCCGGAGCTCAGCACCTCGTCGAGCGTCGACTGGGCGAGCGCGGGCGCCGCCGCGAGAAGGGGCAGGGCGACGAGCGCGGCGAGGATTCCGTTCATGCGTGACATCCTTCTCAGGGTCGTGAAGCCAATGGCGGTTGCACAGGACCGCAATCTGGCGTCAAAGGCCAGTCCGGAAAGGCCGGAGGCGCGAAGGTTTGACCGAGACGGTGATCAGCCTGCGGGGCGTCGCCAAGACGTTCGGCGATTTCCGGGCGCTTGACGGGGTGGATCTCGACGTCGCCCGCGGCGAGAAGCTCGTGGTCTGCGGGCCCTCCGGCTCCGGCAAGTCGACGCTGATCCGCTGCGTCAACGGGCTGGAGCGGCACGACGAGGGCGAGATCGCGGTCGAGGGCCGGCGGCTGGAGCCCGGCACGCTCGACGCGGTGCGCGCCGAAGTCGGGATGGTGTTCCAGCAGTTCAACCTGTTTCCCCACCTCAGCGTGATGCGCAACCTGACGCTCGGGCCGATGCGCGTGCGGGGCTTGAGCCGCGCCGACGCCGAGGCGCGGGCCCGCGCCATGCTGGAGAAGGTGCGCATTCCCGAGCAGGCCGCGAAGTATCCCGGCCAGCTCTCCGGCGGGCAGCAGCAGCGCGTGGCGATCGCGCGGGCGCTGTGCATGCAGCCGCGGGTGATGCTGTTCGACGAGCCGACCTCGGCGCTCGACCCGGAGATGATCAAGGAGGTGCTCGACGTCATGACCGACCTCGCCGCCGAGGGCATGACCATGATCGTCGTCACTCACGAGATGGGCTTCGCGCGCCGCGTCGCCGACCGGGTGGCGTTCATGGACGCCGGGCGCATCGTCGAGATGGCGCCGCCGGCGGCGTTCTTCGCCAACCCGCGCACGGAACGCTGCCGGGCGTTTCTCGCCAACATCCTCGGCCACTGATGCGGCTGGCGGCGGGCATCCTCGCGCTGCTGGCGCTCGCGGGCTGCGGCGGCGGCGGCGCGGTGTGGGGCTGGCACGTCGTCTCGCCGACGACCGAGCAGGGCGTGCGCAACCTCAACTTCCTGATCGGCGGGCTTTGGAACACGGTCGCGCTCAGCCTGACGGCGATGGCGCTGTCGACGGCGCTGGGCCTGCTCGTCGCGCTGCCGGCCTTCTCGGAGCGTCGCGCGCTCAGGGCGGTCAACCGGGTCTATGTCGAGACGGTGCGGTCGGTGCCGATCCTCGTCATGATCCTGTGGGTCTATTACGGCCTGCCGGTCGTGGCTGGCGTGACGATCAACGTGTTCTGGGCCGGCGTGCTGGCGCTGGCGCTGTCGGACAGCGCGTTCCAGGCGGAGATCTTCCGCGCCGGGGTGCAGGCCGTGCCGAAGGGACAGACCGAGGCGGCGCAGGCCATCGCGCTGGGGCGCGTCGACCGCTTCCGCTACGTCGTGCTGCCGCAGGCGCTGCGGCGCATCCTGCCGGCGCTCGGCAACCAGTTCGTCTATGTGCTGAAGATGAGCTCGCTGGTCTCGGTGATCGGCATGCAGGAGCTGACGCGCCGCGCCAACGAACTGGTGGTGACCGAGTATCGCCCGCTGGAGATCTACACCATCCTCGTGCTGGAGTATCTGGCGCTGGTGCTGCTCGTCTCCTGGGGCGTGCGGCGGCTGGAGCGCGCCATGGCCGCGGGCCAGTAGACGCCGCGCGAGGGGGCCGTGCGAGGGGGGCGGGCATGCAGGTTTTCTTCGCGCCGGAGACGGACGCCCACGCGCCGGAGGCGTTCCTCGCCCGCGGGCGGCTTGTCGCCAACGAGGAGCGCGCCGAGCGCGCGGCGCTGCTGCTGCGCGCCGTGGAGGGCCGCGGCCTGCAGGCGGTCTCCCCGCCCGAGCATGGCCCCGCGCCCTGCCTCGCGGTCCACACGCCCGCCTACCTCGCCTTTCTCCGCGAGGCTTGGGAGGCGTGGCGCGCGCTGCCCGGCGCCGGGCCCGAGGCGATCCCGAACGTGCATCCTCACCGCGGCTGGGGGAGCTATCCCGAGCATGTCGTCGGGCGGGCGGGCTGGCACATGGCCGACGCGGCGGCGCCCATCGGGCCGGGCACGGCGACGGCGGCGCTGCGCGCGGCCGACTGCGCCGTCGCGGCGGCGGACGCGGTTCTTGCCGGCGCGGCCCGCGCCTACGCGCTCTGCCGCCCTCCCGGCCATCACGCCTACGCCGACATGGGCGGCGGACACTGCTTCCTCAACAACGCCGCCATCGCCGCGGCCCGGCTGCGCACGCGACATGAGCGCGTCGCGGTGTTCGACGTCGACGTCCACCACGGCAACGGCACCCAGGCGATCTTCTACGACCGCGCCGACGTCATGACCGTCTCGGTCCACGCCGACCCGGCGCGCTTCTACCCGTTCTTCTGCGGCTACGCCCATGAGTGCGGCGAGGGCGCGGGCTTGGGCGCAAACCTCAACCTGCCCCTGCCGCTCGGCTCGGGCGACGCGGCGTGGCTGGCGACGCTGGCGCAGGGGCTGGCGGCGGTGGAGGCGTTCGAACCCGGCGCGGTGGTCGTCGCGCTGGGGCTCGACGCCCACGCGTCGGACCCGCTGGCCGGGCTGGCCGTCTCGACCGAGGGCTTTCGCGCGGCCGGCAGGCTGATCGGCGCCTGCAGGCGGCCGATCGCGCTGACGCAGGAGGGTGGCTATCTCTCGCCGCATCTGACCGACATTCTGGCCGCGTTTCTCGACGGGCTGCTCTCGTCCTGAGAGGGCGTGCGCCGCGTCTTGCCGGCTGCGGGACGATGGCTAACGTGGCGGGCGGGCCGCGCGGCGCGCGGCGGGGAGGAAAGCTGGCATGAAGATCGACGCGAGCGTCGCGGCCGTGGTCACCGGCGGCGCGTCCGGGCTGGGAGCGGCCGCCGCGGCCGCCTTCGCGGCGCTGGGCGCGCGGGTGACGGTGTTCGACCTGAACGCCGAGGCGGGCGAGGCCCACGCATCGGCGATCGGCGGCCTCTTTCAGCGCGTCGACGTGACCGACGCGGCGTCGGTGGCGGCGGGGCTCGACGCGGCGGAGGCCGCCCACGGGGTCGCGCGCGTGCTGGTCAACTGCGCCGGCGTCGCGCCGGCGGCCAAGACGGTCTCGCGCGGCGCGCCGCACAACCCGGCGCTCTTCCAGCGGGTGATCGCCGTCAATCTCATCGGCACCTTCAACTGCGCCTCGCAGGCGGCGGCGCGCATGGCGGCGGCCGAGCCGGCGACCGAGGACGGCGAGCGCGGCGTCGTGGTGAACACCGCCTCGGTCGCTGCCTTCGACGGACAGGTCGGCCAGATCGCCTACGCCGCCTCGAAGGGGGCGGTCGCCGCGATGACGCTGCCCATGGCGCGCGACCTCGCCGACAAGGGCGTGCGGGTCTGCGCCGTTGCGCCCGGCCTCTTCCTGACCCCGATGCTGGAGGGGCTGCCGCCGGAGGTGCAGGCCTCGCTCGGCGCCCAGGCGCCTTTTCCCGCCCGGCTCGGCGCGCCCTCGGAATACGCGGCCCTCGTGCGCCACATCGTCGAGAACGCGATGCTGAACGGCGAGGTGATCCGCCTCGACGCCGCGATCCGCATGGCGCCGCGCTGAGGCCGCGCCGCGCCGCGCCTCGGTCGGCGCGGCGGCGGCCTCCCGACCCGGACCGCCTGCGGCCCCAGGAAGCCGACGACGCCACCCGTCCATGCGGATCGGCGCAGGCGCGTTCGCTTCGCGTCGTCGAGGGTCGAGCGCTGCGGCTTCCGTCGCCGCGAGCCGATCGACCTGCCCTTGCGCAAGGTCTCGACGCGGACGGGGCGCGGGGCGCGTCGCCGGATGTTAAGCTGGGCGTGGTAGGCGCGTCCGGGGGCGAGACCACTGGATTCGCACGCGACGCAGCGCCCCCGGCGCGTCGCGCGCATGGGAGAGGCCTAGCGATGGCGAGCGACGGAAAAACCCGAATCGTGGTTCTGGGCGGGGGCTTCGCGGGCGTGCACGCCGCACGCGCCCTGCGGCGCAGGCTCGGCGCCGACGCCGAGGTGACGTTGATCAACGCCACCAACCACTTCGTTTTCCAGCCGTTCCTGCCGGAGGTCGCCGGCGGCCTGATCAACGCGTCGGACGCCGTCTCGCCGCTGCGCGCGCTGCTGCCGGGGGTGCGGGTGCGCGTCGCCGAGGTCTACGGCGTCGACTTCGAGGACAGGACGGTGACGGTGGTGCAGGGCATGAAGCGCCGCCTGATCCCCGAGCCCTACGATCATCTGGCCATCGCCCTCGGCCTCGGCGCCGATCTCAGCCGCGTGCCGGGGATGGCCGACCACGCCTACGTCATCAAGACGCTCGCCGACGCGCATCGCCTGCGCAACCGCGTCATCACCTGCCTGGAGCACGCCGACGTCACGCAGGACCCCGAGCTCAAGCGCCGGCTGCTGAGCTTCGTCGTCATCGGCGCCGGCTTCTCCGGGATCGAGGTGGCGGGCGAGCTGCGCGAGCTGATCGACGGCGCCCTGCGCTACTATCCGCGCATCGACCGCGACGAGGTGCAGGTGCATGTGCTGGAGTTCGCCCCGCGCATCCTCAACGAGCTGCCGGAATCGCTGGCTTCCTACGCGCAGGCGCAGCTTGAGGCGCGCGGCGTCAGCATCCGCTGCGGCGTGGCGGCCCAGAGCCTCCATGCGCGGCGGCTGCGGCTCTCCAATGGCGAGACGATCGACAGCGAGACCGTCGTCGCCACCATCGGCGCCGCGCCGCACCCGCTGGTGGCGGGTCTGCCGCTGCCCAACGAGCGCGGCCGCATCCGCGTCGACCGCAGTCTCAGGGTCGAGGGGCGCGACGACGTCTGGGCGCTCGGCGACGCGGCGCTCATCCCGCTCAAGGACGCGCCGCGCGACCGCGCCGACTGGGCTCCGCCGACCGCGCAGTTCGCGGTGCGCGAGGCGCGGCTTCTGGGCGACAACATCGCCGCCGCGCTGGCGGGAGCGCCGCTGAAGCCGTTCGCCTACGCCTCCAAGGGCTCGATGGCGTCGCTCGGCGGCCGGCGCGCGGTCGCCACGGTGTTCGGGATGCGGCTGTCGGGCTTCGCGGCGTGGCTGCTGTGGAAGGCCTTCTACCTCTCCTTCCTGCCCGGCGCGGCGACGCGGGTGCGGGTGCTGGTCAACTGGGTGCTGGCGGCGATCCTGCCGCGCAACGCGGTGCAGATCGACCAGGGCGCCGTTCGGGCGGCGCGCACCGTGCATTTCAACGCGGGCGACCAGGTCTTCGAGCCGGGAATGATCTCGCGGGCCTTCTACGTGATCCTGACCGGCGCGTTCGAGCTGACGCTGGAGGAGAACGGCGCCCGGCGCGTCCTGCGGCTTGGGCCGGGCGAGCATTTCGGCGAGCGAGTGATCCTCGGCGAGGGCGAGCGGACCGGCTCGGTCCGCGTGCTGGAGGACAGCACGGTGCTGCGCATCGAGCGCGAGGACTTCGAGCGCTTCGCCGAGGGGTTCGCGCCCCTGCGCGACTACTTCGACCAGCATCTCGCGACGCGCTTCCCCGAGGACGCGCCGCGGCCCGACGCGTCGGCCCTGCGCTCCACCGGCTGACGCGCCGCGCCCGCGACGGGCCTGCGCGGCCCTTCAGCCAGCGTCCGGCGTTCGCGGATTCAGCCCGTGACGGGCCTGCGCGCCGTCGCGGCGAGCGCTCCGGCGAGGTCCTGCGGCCGGATCGGCTTCGCCACGCAGCGGTCGAAGCCCTCTGCGATGTAGAGATCGGTCTGGTGCGTCAGCGCGTTCGCGGTGACGGCGATGGCGGGAACGGGCGGCGCGCCGCGCTTGCGCTCCTCGAC
>CAYGUQ010000007.1:21652-27234 GCA_964352995.1 uncultured Rhodobacterales bacterium | reverse complement strand
GCCGGCGGCGGAGACGGATCGCGCGAGGTGATCTGCACCAGCTCCACCGCGCCGATGGCGCCGTCGCGGATGCGGCGGGCCGCTTCCGCGAATGTGGGGTCGAAGCGGCGGTTGAAGCCCATCATCAGCGTCGCGCCGGTCTGGCGCACCACCTTGAGGCAGGCTTCGGCGCGGGGGAGGTCGAGGTCGATGGGCTTCTCGCAGAAGATCGCCTTGCCGGCCCTCGCCGCCGCCTCGATCTGGGCGGCGTGCAGGTCGGTGGGCGAGCAGATCGCCACGGCGTCCACGCCGCCATCGGCGATGATCTCCTCGAAGGAGGCGACGCGCGCGCCGGCGGGGGCGGCGATGGCCGCCGCCGCATCGGCCATCGGGTCCGACACCGCGGCGAGACGGACGCCGGGCACCGCAGCGAGCGCGGCGGCGTGGGTGCGGCCGATGCGGCCGGCGCCGATCAGGGCTATCGAAAGGGTCATGCGATCATCCAAGGGTCGGCATGGTGAACTCGGCCGACCGAACGCCGGTCGGCCAACGGGTCGTGAGCGTCTTGAGGCGGGTGTAGAAGCGCGCGCCCTCGGGCCCGTGCATGTGATGGTCGCCGAAGAGCGACGCCTTCCAGCCGCCGAAGCTGTGGAACGCCATCGGCACCGGGATCGGCACGTTGACGCCGACCATGCCGACTTCGATCTCGCGCCCGAAAGCGCGCGCGGCGTCGCCGTCGCGGGTGAACAGCGCCACGCCGTTCGCGTATTCATGGGCGTGGATCAGGTCGACCGCGGCGCGATAGTCGGGGCGGCGCACCACGGAGAGGACCGGGCCGAAGATCTCTTCGCGCCAGATGCTCATCTCGGGGGTGACGTGGTCGAACAGGGTCGGGCCGACGAAGAAGCCCTCCTCGGAGCCCTGCTTGTCGGAGCGGAAGTCCCGCCCGTCCACCAGCAGTTTGGCGCCCTCGGCGACGCCCTTGTCGATCAGGCCGCGCACCCTGGCCGCATGCTCGGCTGTCACCAGAGGGCCCATTTCGCTCTCGGGGTCCATGCCCGGACCGACCTTCAGCGCGGCGATCCTGGGCCTCAGCGCCTCGATGAGCGCATCGGCCGTCTTCTCGCCGACCGGCACGGCGACGGAGATCGCCATGCAGCGCTCTCCCGCCGAGCCATAGGCCGCGCCCATCAGCGCGTTGGCGGCCATCTCGATGTCGGCGTCGGGCAGGATGACGGCGTGGTTCTTCGCCCCGCCCAGCGCCTGAACCCGTTTTCCGCGCGCCGTGCCTTCGGTGAAGATGTAGCGCGCGATGGGGGTCGAGCCGACGAAGCTGATCGCCTTGACGTCAGGATGTACGATCAGCGCGTCCACCGCAGGCTTGCCGCCCTGCACCACGCTGAAGACGCCGTCGGGCAGCCCTGCCTCACGCAGCCATTCAGCCATCAGCAGCGCCGCCGAAGGGTCTCGCTCCGACGGTTTCAGCACGAAGCAGTTGCCGCAGGCCAGCGCCACCGGGAACATCCACATCGGCACCATGGCGGGGAAGTTGAACGGCGTGATCCCGGCGACCACGCCCAGCGGCTGGCGGATCGAGTGCGTGTCCACCCCGCCGCCGACCTGATCGGAGAACTCGCCCTTGAGGAAGGTCGGCGCGGCGGTCGCGAACTCCACGACCTCAAGCCCGCGCGTCACCTCGCCCTTCGCATCCTCGAAGGTCTTGCCGTGCTCGGCGACGATGACCTCGGCGAGCGCGTCCATCCTCTCCCAGAGAACGCCCTTGAAGCGGTCGAGGATGCGTGCGCGGCGCAGGGCCGGCATGTCGGCCCAGGAGGGCCAGGCCGCCTTCGCGCAGGCGACGGCTTCGGCGACGACCGCGGCGTCGCCAAGCGCCACGCTCTTGTCGGCCCTGCCGGTGGCGGGGTTGAAGACTGGCTGGCGCCGCCCGTCAGCGGCGCGGGGGGCGCCGCCGATCCAGTGGCCGATAACAGGCGCGGTCATCGCGGTCTCCTTTGAGCGGTTCAGCCGGCGTCGCGCTGGGCGATCCAGTCGTGGTCGGGGTGATTGGCGAAGCGCCAGGCGCGGCGCGGGCCGGCCATGACGTTGAGGTAGTAGAGATCCCAGCCATAGGGCGCGGCGCAGGGGTGGTGCCCCTTGGGCACCAGCACGACGTCGTGGTCATGCACGGCCATGGTCTCGTCGAGCGATCCGTCCTCGGTGAAGACCCGCTGCACCGCGAAGCCCTTGGCGGGGTTCAGGCGGTGGTAATAGGTCTCCTCAAGATGGGTCATGCGCGGGAAATCATCCTCGTCATGGCGATGCGGCGGATAGGAAGACCAGTGTCCCTGCGGCGTGTAGACCTCCGTCACCAGCAGGCTGTCGGCGACGTCGCGCTCCTCCATGGCGATGGGGTTGATGTGGCGCGTGTTGGTCCCCTTGCCGCGCTCGACGCTGGCGACGCCCGCTGGACCGATCACGGCGGCGGGGCGCCCCCCCGGCGACGGCGCGGTGCAGGCGCCGATCACGCAAGGCGTGGTGGCGACCGCAGACCAGGCCAGAGCTGGCGGGACATAGAGCGCATGTGGCGGGCGGCGGTCGAACACCGAAAGGCGGTCGCCCATCTCGCCGAAATCGCGCCCGGCGGTCATGCGCGCCTTGCCCTCGACCAGCACGAGAATGCTCTCACGATTGGGCAGCAGGCCTTCGGCGGTCTCGCCGGGATCGAGGCGCCAGACGCTGAACCCGACATACCCCCACCCCGCGCTCTCGGGCGTGATGGCGTGGACGCGGCCGGTTTCGCCCGTCGGGCGGCGCAGCAGATCGGCCATCATGCGGCCCTCCGGTCAAGCCCGGCGGCGACGGCGCTCTCGCGCAGCGCCTTGAGGCCCATGGACTGATACTCGAACGGCTTGCGAACGGCGGGGTCCTGCTCGGCCTCGATCACCAGCCAGCCGGAATAGCCGCGCTCCGCGGCGATGCGCAGGATCGGCGCGAAATCGACGCCGCCCTCGGGGTCTCCCGGAACGGTGAAGACGCCGGCGCGCACCGCCTGAAGGAAGCTCATGCCGTCCGGCGCGACGCGGGCCATGACGTCCGGCCGAACGTTCTTTGCGTGGATATGCGCGACATTGGCCATGTAGTCGTCGGCCAGCTTCACCGGATCGACCCCGGCGAAGAAGGCGTGGCCTGCGTCGAGCAGCAGCTTGAGGGCGTCGCCGGCATGGGTCATCAGCAGGTCGATCTCGTCGGCGTGCTGCACGATGGTGCCCATGTGGTGATGATAGACCGGCGTCAGGCCCTCCTCGGCGACGTGCTCGGCGACGGCGGTCAGCTTGTCGCCGAAGCCCGGCCAGTCGGCGCGCGCCAGAACCGGCTTGTCGTGCAGCGGGCGAACCGGGTCGCCGTGGATCGCGTTAGAGGTCTCGCAGAGGATGCAGACCGAGCAGCCCATGCCTTTGAGCAGGTCCAGATGCGGGCGGAGCGCGCGCTTCTCGTCTTCGACCGACTGGGCCAGCAGATTGAGCGAATGCCAGCCGGAGACGAAGGCCAGCCCGTGCGGCGCCAGCGCCGCGCGCAGTTCGGGCGCCGTTCCGGGCATCTTGTGCCCCTTCTCGATGCCGTCGAAACCGATTTTCGCGGTGTCGCCGAGGCATTGCTCGAGGCTGATGCCTGCGCCGAGCGTCCGGTCGTCGTCGTTCGACCAGGCGATGGGATTGGTGCCGTAGCGGATCATGTCAGCTTCTCCCGCGCGGCGAGCGCCGCTTCGTAGTTCGCACGCGCCTCGGCCACCTGCGGACGGGCGGACACTTCGGGCACCGCCACGTCCCACCAGGCGCCCCCTTCGGGCGTGGCGATCATCGGGTCGGTGTCCATGACGATGACGGATGTCCGGTCGGCGGCGCGGGCCTCGGCGAGCGCGGCCTCCAGCCCCGCCACGCCGTCGACCTTCACCGCGTGGGCGCCCATGCTGCCGGCGTGGGCCGCGAAGTCGATGGCGCTCGGGTTCACGTGGCGCGCGTCGTCGAGCAGGTTGTTGAAGCTCTCGCCGCCGGTGGCCCGTTGCAGGCGGTTGATGCAGCCATAACCGCGGTTGTCCAGCACCACGACGATCAGCTTCAGCCCCAGCATCACGCTGGTGGCGAGCTCGCTGTTCATCATCATGTAGCTGCCGTCGCCGACCATGACCACGACCTCGCGGTCGGGATGGGCCATCTTCACGCCGAGGCCGCCCGCGATCTCATAGCCCATGCACGAAAAGCCGTATTCGACGTGGTAGCCGCCGGGAAACGAGGATCGCCACAGCTTGTGCAGTTCTCCGGGCAGGCCGCCGGCGGCGCAGACCACGGTGCACTCCGTTCCCAGCGCGCGCTGCACGGCGCCGATGGCCTGACCGTCCGACGGCAGGGCGTTCTGCGCCGGGCCGGCGCCGATCGGCGCGGCGGTCGCGCGGTCCACGGCGGCGCGCCATTCGGAGACGGCGCCCGCGTCGGCGCCCGGGCCGCGCCAGTCGCCCAGAGCCGCCGAGAGCTCCGTCAGGCCCGAGCGCGCGTCGGCCACCAGCGGCAGCGCGCCGCGCTTCAGCGCGTCATAGGGCTGGACATTCAGCGCGACGACCTTGCGCGCGGGGTTGCGGAACAGCGCCCATGAGCCGGTGGTGAAGTCCTGCAGGCGCGTGCCGACGGCGATGATCACGTCCGCGTTCGCCGCGGCGTCGTTGGCCGCCGACGAGCCTGTGACGCCCAGCGAGCCGAGGTTCTGCCGATGGTCCCACGGCAGGGCGGACTTGCCGGCCTGCGTCTCGGCGACGGGCGCGGCGTGCTTCTCGGCGAAGGCGGACAGAGCGTCCACGGCGCCCGAATAGTGAACGCCGCCGCCCGCCACGATCAACGGACGCTTCGCGCCGCGGATCGCCTCGACCGCCGCCGCGAGCTCCCCTTCATCGGCCCGCGGACGCCGCATCGGCCAGAGCCGCGGCGTGAAGAAAGATGCGGGCCAGTCATGGGCTTCCGTCTGCACATCCTGGCAGAACGAGAGCGTGACCGGCCCGCAGTCTGCGGGAGAAGCGAGGGTGGCCATGGCGCGGGGCAGCGCGGCCAGAAGCTGCTCGGGCCGCTCGATGCGGTCGTAATAGCGGCTGACGGCGCGGAAGCAGTCATTGGCGGAAACCGCGCCGTCGCCGAAGTCCTCGACCTGCTGCAGCACCGGGTCCGGCGCGCGGTTGGCGAAGACGTCGCCGGGCGCGAACAGCACCGGCAGCCGGTTGACATGCGCCAGCGCGGCGGCGGTGACCATGTTCAGCGCGCCGGGGCCGATGGAGCTGGTGCAGAGCATCGCCCGGCGACGGCCATGCGCCTTTGCGTAGGCGATGGCGGCATGGGCCATGCCCTGCTCGTTGTGAGCGCGGTAGGTCGGGAAGGCGTCCCCGGCGGCCTGCAGCGCCTCGCCGAGTCCGGCCACGTTGCCGTGACCGAAGATCGCCCAGGCGCCGCCGAAGAACGGCGCGCCGGGTTCGGCGAACTGCGCGCCCAGCCAGCGCACCATCGCCTGCGCGGCGGTGAGGCGTATCGTGCTCATGGTCTTGCTCCCTGCGTCGCGTCGATCAC
>CAYGUQ010000007.1:8721-21552 GCA_964352995.1 uncultured Rhodobacterales bacterium | reverse complement strand
GCTCCCTGCGTCGCGTCGATCACTTTTGCTCCCTGCGTCGCGGGCCTCACGCCGCAGCTCCCTTTGCGCCGGACGCATGCTTGGCGCGCGCGTCGTCCCACAACCGGCAGAGGCGCGCGAACGTCTCCGCCATGCGCGCGACAGCCTCGTCGTCGCCGATACGGCCCGACAGCCAGTCGCGACCGGGCTGTGCGTGAATCGTGCGGCCTACGGCGAACCCCTTCACCCGGTCATGCGCGGCGGCGGCGGCGAAGCTGTCGGCCAGAACGTCCTCGCTTTCGCCGAGGCCCAGAACCACGATGCCGCGGCACCACGGGTCTCGCTGGTCGATCACCTCGCAGACCGCGCGCCACGCCGCGTCCGTGCGCATGGGCTCCAGCTTCCACCAGTCGGGCCGGATGCCGATGTCGTAGAAGCGGGTCATGAGTTGCGCCGCCGCCGCGTCGTCCACCGGGCCGACCTTGGACGGGATCGGCTCGATCAGGAAATCGAGCCCTGCGCGGCGGCTGGCGTCATAGAGGCGCGTCACCGTCGCCTCCTGCGCGTCGCGCATCGCCGCGTCGTCGTTCGGATGGCAGAAGCAGAGCACCTTCACGCAATGCTCCAGCGGCCATTCCGCCAGATCCGAGCCGTAGTCAGGCCCGATCTCAAGCTCAAGCGGGCGCGTGCCGGGCGACTCGACCGGGCGCCCGATCCAGAGGCCCGAGCCCGCCGCCTCATGCAGCGCCCCGCGGCCGGTGCGCTCGTCGCACAGGATGCCGTAGCCGTCGTGCCCGTCCGCCACCTTCAGCGCCGCCTTCAGGCACAGGCGCTTGAAGTCGCCGATCAGCGCCGGGTCCGCGCCCACTTCGGCGGCGATGTCCTCGATCTGCTTGCGATGGTCGAAGGCGAAGGCGCGCACGGCGGGCCATTGCTTGCGCCGGTTGGTCGCCCAGTGGACATGCTCCAGCTCCGCGTCCTTGCGCAGCGCGGGCGTCTGGACGCCGCGCTCGAAGAAGAACCGAAGCTCCTCCCAGCTCGGGTAGGCCGGCGCGCAGCCATGACGGCTGACGGCGAAGGCGCCGCAGGCGTTGGCGTATTTCAGCGTGGTCGGCCAGTCCTCGCCGCGCAGCCAGCCGCGCAGCAGGCCGGCGAAGAAGCCGTCGCCCGCGCCCAGCACGTTGAAGACCTCGATGGGAAAACCGGGGCCGGAGACGCCCGCGTCGAGGCTGTCGGGGATCGCCCCCTCGAAGGCGGCGGCGCCCATCGGCCCGCGCTTGCAGACCAGCGTCGCCGGCGTGACGGCGCGGATCGCGCGCAGCGCCGCCACGGTGTCGGTGGTTCCGCCAGCGATGTGATGCTCTTCCTCGGTGCCGACGATCAGGTCGAACAGCGGCAGATGCGCCTGGAGCCGCTGCGTGACCTCGGCGCTCTCGCGATAGCGCTCCTCGCCGTCGCCATGGCCGGCCAGCCCCCAGAGATTGGGGCGATAGTCGATGTCGAGCGCGGTGCGGGCGCCGTTCGCCCGCGCCAGCTTGAGCGCCTTGACCACCGCCGCCTCCGTGCGCGGATTGCTGAGATGGGTGCCGGTCGCCACCACGCAGCCGGCGCGCGCGATGAAGGCCGGGTCCACGTCGTCCTCGCAGAGCGCCATGTCGGCGCAGTTCTCGCGATAGAAGATCAGCGGAAAGCGATGGTCGTCGCGGATGCCGAGGATCACCAGCGCCGTCAGGCGCTCGGGGTCGGTGACGAGCCCCTCGCCGTCCACGCCTTCGGCGACCAACTGCTCGCGGATGAAGCGGCCCATGTGCTCGTCGCCGACGCGCGTCAGCACCGCCGATTTCAGCCCCAGCCGGGCCGCCCCGACCGCGATGTTGGTGGGCGAGCCGCCGACATACTTGCGAAAGCCGCCCATGTCCTCCAGCCGGCCGCCGACCTGCTGGCCGTAGAGATCGACCGATGAGCGACCGATGGTGATGACGTCGAGCGAACTCATACCGTGCCTCCCAGCGATCCCTCGAGCTGCGCCAGCTCCTGGCCTCCGGCCATGAGATCCTGAAGTTTCTCGGCGGTGATCTCGCCTTTTTCGGCGGTGCCGAGCGTCTTGCCCCGGTTCAGCACCGTGAAACGGTCGCCCACGGCCATGGCGTGACGGACGTTGTGGGTGATGAACACCACGCCCACGCCCTGCTTGCGCACACGGTCGATGGTGGCGAGCACGTTCGAGGTCTGCCGCACGCCCAGCGCCGAGGTCGGCTCGTCGAGGATCAGCACCTTGGCGCCGAAATAGACCGCCCGCGCGATGGCCACCGTCTGCCGCTCGCCGCCCGAAAGCGTGCCGACGGCCTGGTCGGGCTCGCGGAGGTTGATGCCCATGCGGCGCATCTCCCGCATCGTCACCTCGTTGGCCTCGTCCACGTCGAAGCGGCGGAACGGCCCCCACCCCTTCACGGGCTCGCGCCCCATGAAGAAGTTGCGCGCCACGCTCATCAGCGGGATCATGGCCAGATCCTGATAGACCGTGGCGATGCCGGCGTTCATGGCGTCGCGCGGGCTCTCGAAGGCCACCGGGCCGCCGCTCACGCGCATCTCGCCCCTGGAGGGCCGGTGCACGCCCGACATCGTCTTGATGAAGGTGGACTTGCCGGCGCCGTTGTCGCCCAGCAGGCAGTGACACTCGGCGGGGCGGACGTCGAAGCTGACGCCGGCCAGCGCGACGATGTTGCCGAAGTGCTTTTCGATGCCGCGCATCTCGAGGATGGGTTCGCCCATGTCAGCGTTCTCCCGTGACGCGCTTGCGGATCGCGTTGTTGAACATGACCGCGACAAGAAGCATCGAGCCGAGGAAAACCTGGTACCAGTCCTGGTCGATGCTGGTGTAGCTGAGGCCGATCATCACCATGCCGAAGATGATCGAGCCGAAGAACGCGCCCACAGCCGAGCCGTAGCCGCCGGTCAGCAGCGCGCCGCCGATGACCGCCGCGATGATCGCCTCGAACTCCTTCTGGAAGCCCCGGCGCGCGTCGGTCGAGCCGGCCTCAAGCACGGTGATGATCGCCACCAGCGCCGCGCAGCAGGCCGTCAGAACGAAGAGCGCAATCTTGACCTTGCGCACCGGCACGCCCGAATTCAGCGCCGCCGTCCTGTCGCCGCCGGCGGCGAAGATCCAGTTGCCCGCCGGCGTGCGCAGCAGCACCCAGGTCGCGACCGCCGTCAGCGCCGCGAACCACAGGATCTCCACCGGAACGCCCGGCACTTTCGGGGCGCCGTTGCGGAAGGTGTCGATCAGCCCGACCTCGGCCAGCCACGCGAAGAAGCCCGGAAAGGCGTCGCCCGAGAAGAACGGCAGCAGCCAGTCGCCGGCCACCGCGTCATTGATCCCGCGAAGCTGGGTCGAGCCGCCCGTCGCCCATTTCAGGCCCACAAGGCTCAGCCCGCGCAGGATGAACAGAAAGGCCAGCGTGACGATGAAGGAGGGCAGCGCCGTGCGCAGCACGATCTGCGCGTTCAGCGCGCCCATGCCGGCGGCCGCCGCCAGCGTCAGCGGAATGGCCAGCAACAAGGGCAAGTTGAGAATGGTCAGCGCGACGCCGAAAATGAGCCCCGCGAAGGCCACCATCGAGCCGACGGAAAGATCGAACTCCCCGCCGATCATCAGAAGCGCGGCGCCCAGCGCCAGAATGCCGAGCTGCGCCGCGGGGGTCATGAAGTTCATCACGCCTGCGAGGCTGAACATCACCGGATCGGCGGTGAACATGAAGAAGATCGTCACCAGAACCAGCCCGGCGATCGCGCCGAGTTCGGGCCGTTTCATGATGCGCGCCAGCAGCGTGACCTCGCGCAGGCGTTCGTCCGTCAGTACTTCCGTCGCCACTTCCGTCCCTCCCTCGTCGCAAGCTCGGCGCCCGGGCCGCCGGGGCGGCCCGGGCGGAGCGTCAGCGGATGCCCTGAGCGGACAGCTCCACCACCTGCGCGGCCTTGTCCTGCGTCACGAGGTTCGGGCCGGAGGGCACGTCGCCGCCGGGAATCAGCCCGTAGTTCGCGTTCAGGGCCAGGAAGGAGACGGGCAGGTAGCCCTGCAGGAACTGCTGCTGGTCGATCGCGAAAGCCGCCTCGCCCGCCTCGATGGCCTGCAGGAAGCCCGGAGACATGTCGAAGGTCGCCACGGCGATGTCGCGGCCCGTGGCCTTGACGGCGGCGAGGGTCGGCTCGCCGGCGGTGGCGGCGCCGAGCGCCAGAATGGTGTCGACGTCGGGGTTGGACTCGACGGCGGCGCGGACCTTGGCCTCCACGTCCGCCGGGTCGTTGCTGGTCGGAAGCACGGTGACGTCGCCGAAGCCCGCCGTGAAGCCTTCGCAGCGCTGGTCGAGCGAAACGTTGCCGACCTCCTGGTTCACGCAGAGCGCCGTCTGGCCGCCCATCCCCTTGAGCTTGGCGCCCGCGATGCGGCCGGCGTCGTATTCGGACTGGCCGACATGCAGCAGCGCGCCCAGCGAGGCGGCGACGTCGGAGCCCGAGTTCATCGAGATCACCGGAATCCCGGCCGAAACCGCGCGGCGGATCGAGTCGCTCAGCGCGTCCGCGTCGGGGATCGAGACGACGAGACCGTCCGGCTCCTGATTGACGGCCGCGTCGATGAGCTGAGCCATCGCCACCATGTCGAAGGTCTCGGGCGCGCGGTAGGAGACGTCGGCGCCGGTGTGCTTGGCGGCGAGGTCAACGCCGTTCTTCACGACGGACCAGAACGGATCGTTCGCCTGACCGTGCGAGACCACGACGATCTGCTGCGCGGCGGCGGCCGAAGCCGAAAGGCCCAGCGCGAAAGCGGCGATCCTGAGGGTGCGGTTCATGTTCGTCTTCTCCCGGTTTCTGTCAAAGGCCCGCCGCTATTGTCTGCGGTCGGGATGGCGGCGGTCAGCGCCGCCGGTCACCCCACGGCGCCAGGGCCTGGGGAATGGGCTTGAAGCGAGGCGAGGCGCGCCAGACTGCGGCGCAGCATCGCCTCCGTCGTCTCCCTGAAATCCGGCCCCTTGACCGGCGTGAACGGGTCGGGTCCGGCCGCGTTCAACTCCAGAACGACGGGCCCGGCGTATCCTGCTGCGTCGAGCGCGGCGAACTGCGCCGCGAAGTCGATGCTCCCGGCGCCGACGGCGCCGCGATGGTTGTCGGCGGCGTGATAGAGGCCGAGGCGCGAGCCTGCGGCGCGAAGAGCCGCCGCCGGATCCGCCTCTTCGATGTTCATGTGATAGGCGTCCGCCAGCAGGGCGATGTTGTCGACGCCCACCGCGTCGAGCAGCGCGAGGCCCTCGGCGACGGTGCGGACCTGATGGCTCTCATAGCGGTTCAGGATCTCGAAGACCCCGCGAAGCCCTCTTCCCGCCAGTTCTTCGGCGATCACCGCCAGCGAGGCGGCCAGCAGCGCGTCTTCCTCCTGCTGCGTGGAGACCGGCCGGATGCGCCCGACAAGGCCGTGAACCCCCACCAGCGGAGCGCGCTCCTGCCCGCCGCCCAGTTCTGCGGCGAAGTCGCAAAGGCGGCGATAGTAGTCTAGGCCGGCGCGCCGCGCGGCCTCATCGGGATGGCTGATGTCGGCGTCGGCGGGCGTCAGCGAAAAGACGGTCAGACCATGGTCGGTGAGGATGCGCGCCGCCGCGCGCGGGTCGGCGGACGCGTCGCCGAACAGCTCGACCCCGTCGAGCCCGCAGCGCGCCGCGCGCGCAGCCGTCTCGGCCAACGGCTCGCCGCCGAAGATCCACGTGCAGCATGCCGCAGGACGCATCCGTCTTCCTCCCCGCGGCGCGATTCCAGCGCGCCGTCGCTTGGAGGGCATGTAACGCACATTCCAAAAATAACATCAATAGAATTTTCAATCCATATTTACGGCCGCCTGGCCCCAGCCGCGACGCAGAGCGCGGTCGCCAGACAGAAGGTCGCCGCGAAGGAGCGAAAGCCGCCGACCTCCTCCTCCCGCACATCCAGCGCGACATCGGAGACGGCTCGCAGCGCGCTCAGGCCGGGGTCGGTGATCGTCACGACGAAGGCGCCCCTTGCGCGCGCGGCCTCGGCCAGCGCCAGGGTCTCGGCGGCGTAGGGCGCGAAGGAGATGGCGATCAGCACATGGCCGCGACCGATCAGCGCCTCGCCGTCGATGCCGCCGACGCCGTCATGCAGCACGGCGGGCCGGTCGAGCCGGCGCAGCAGATAGCAGATGTGGCTGGCCACCGCGAAGGCGCGGCGCACGCCCACCACATGCGCCGAAGGCGCCGACGCGATCAGCGCCACGGCTCGCGAAAGAGACGGCAAGTCAACGACTTCCGCAACGCGCTCGATCGATGAGCTGGCGGCGGCGCTGAAATCGGCCAGCAGACTTTCCGGCGAGTCGTCGCCGAGCGCCCGCAGCGACGCCAGCCGCGTCTGATAGTCGGGCCTGAAGGACGACACGTCCTCGCGAAACAGCCGCTGCATCTCGGAGAAGCCGCTGAAGCCCAGCGCCTTGGCGAAGCGGATCAGCGCCGAGGGCGGCACCCCCGCCGCCGCAGCCGCGTCGGCCACGGTGTCGAAGGCCACCCGGTCGGATTGCTGCATCACGTAGGCCGCGCACTCCTTCAGCCGGCGCGACATGTCCGGCTGAAGCGTGGCGATGCGCGCGCGCAGTTCGGCCAGATCGCGCGGCGGAGGCGGTGCGGAGAGGTTCGTGTCCACGGCGGGCGTCCTTGATGCAGCTTGACAGGCTCGACCGGCGCGCCCATCCAGCATGGAACGAATATTCCACCATTAATACAAGGCGGAAAAAATGAGCGAAATTGGCGTCGGCCTGATCGGCACGGGTTTCATGGGGAAATGTCACGCCATGGCGTTCGGCGCCGTGCGCGCGGTGTTCGGCGACACGCCCGCCCCGCGACTCGAACTGCTCTGCGACGAGCCGGCGGAGCGCGCCGAGGCGATGGCGGCCCAGTTCGGCTTCGCGCGCGCCACCGGCGACTGGCGCGCGCTCTGCGCCGATCCGAAGGTGGACGTCGTCGCGATCGCCACGCCGAACAAGCTGCACCCGGACATGGCGCTGGCCGCCATCGCGGCAGGCAAGGTCGTCTACTGTGAAAAGCCGATGGCGTTGACGCTGGAGGACGCGCGGCTGATGCGCGACGCGGCGCGGGCGGCCGGGGTGCGCACGCTTGTCGGCTACAACTATGTGCGCAACCCGGCGCTTCAGCATGCCTGCCGGCTGATCGAGAGCGGCGCCATCGGACGCCCGACCCAGCTTCGAGGCGTGGTCGAGGAGGACTATCAGGCCGACGGCGAGACGCCCTGGTCCTGGCGTTGCCTGAAGGCGGAGGCCGGCCTCGGCGCGCTTGGCGACCTTGGATGCCACCTCGTCTCGGTCGCCATGATGCTGATGGGGCCGATGGAGAGCCTGACCGCTGAAACGCAGACCATATTCGCAGACCGCCCCCGTCCGGGCGGCGCAGGCCGCGGGCCGGTGGAGAACGAAGACGCGGCGAACGCGCTGGTGCGCTTCAAGAGCGGCGCGACAGGCGTCCTGGCGACGTCGCGCGCCGCCTGGGGCCGCAAGAACCGGCTCACGGTCGAGATTCTGGGAACGCGCGGGACCATCGTCTACGATCAGGAACGGATGAACGAGCTCCAGCTCTTCCAGGCCGAAGGCGAGCCGCAAACCCGCGGGTTCCGCACCATCCTCACCGGCCCAGCGCATCCGCCCTACGGCCTTTTCTGCCCCGCGCCCGGCCACGGGCTGGGCTTCAACGACCTGAAGGTGATCGAGGTCGCGGACCTGCTGCGCGGCGTCCGCGACGGTCTGGCGCCATGGCCCGACTTCGAGGCGGCTTGCGACATCGAGCAGGTGATCCACGCGATCGCCGAGGCGGCGGCCCAAGACAGACGGGTGGTTCTCGCCTGATCATCTGGCGAAGACTGAGGCATTTCCCCAAGCAGCCCCGCGTCTCTCGCCGGCAACCCGGAGGAAGACCTTTCCCAAGATAGGGGGCAAGGACATTTCTTTCCGGAAGCCATCGTCGAGGTCGCCGCTAGTGCGCCGCCACGGGCGCGCCGCGGCGGCTCGGGCGTCGCATCAGCACGAGCAGCGGAAGCGCGGCCAGCGCGACCCATCCCAACATGTCGAAGACCGCGCAGTAGGCGAGCATTGCGGCCTGTCGGCGCACTTCGGCGGCGAGCAGCGCCGCGCCCTCCATGCTCTGCGGCGCGAGGCCCTTGGGGGCCAGCCACGCGCGCGCGGCCTCGCTGAAGACGGTGACATTCGCGCCAAGCGTCGCGGTGTCCGCCGCGATCTCGCGCACCAGCATGGCGCCCACCAGCGCGATGCCGATCGAGGAGCCGAGCTGGCGGGTCACGCCGTAGAGGCCCGACGCCTCGTCCTGCCGGTCGCGGCCGATCCTGTCGAAGGCGAGCGTGGACATGGGCACGAACACCAGCCCCATGCCAAGGCCGGAGACGACGCCCGGCCAGGCGAGGTCCCAGAAGCCCGCCTGCAGGTTCAGCGCGCCGAGCATGAAGTTGCCAGCCGCGACCAGCAGGAACCCGACCGCGGCCAGCGCGCGCGGATCGAACCGCGGCGACAGCAGCGCCCCGACCGCCACCATGGAGAACCCCGCCGCCAGCCCGCGCGGCATGAACAGGAGCCCCGCCTCGATCACGGGATAGCCCAGCAGCCCCTGCACGAAGAGCGGCAGCAGCGCGATAGACCCGAAGAGCGCCATGGCGAAGGCCGAGATGGCCGCGCAGGCGCCGGCGAAGTTGCGATCGGAGAACAGGCGCATGTCGACGACCCCGCCCGCGACGCGCAGCGCCCGCGTCAGGAAGAGGGCGCCCGAGCCGGCGGCGACGAGCGCGGCGACCTGGATCAGCCGAGAGTCGAACCAGTCCCTCGACTCGCCCTGGTCGAGCATGAACTGCAGCGACCCGATCGCCAGCGCGAGCAGCGCTAGGCCGGTCCAGTCCGTGCGCACGGCCTCAGGCCGGTCGGGCTCCAGCTCTCCGGCGAGCAGCAGCAGCGCCGCGGCGGCCAGCGGCAGGTTTACGTAGAACACCATGCGCCAGCTGAAGTAATCCGTCAGCAAGGCGCCGATGGTCGGTCCCAGCACCGGCGCGACGACGACGCCGAGGCCGAACATCGCCATGGCCTGCCCCCGCTTCTCGCGCGGGAAGGCGTCGAACAGGATCGACTGCGACAGCGGGATGAGGAACGCCCCGAAGATCCCCTGCCCGAGCCGGAACGCCACCATGCTCTCCAGGCTCCAGGACACGCCGCAGAGAGCGGAGAAGGCGGCGAAGCCCGTGATCGCCGACAGGATCAGCCGGCGTCGCCCGAAACGGCGCGCGAAGTAGCCGGTGAGCGGCATCACGACGACCGCCGCGACGATGTAGCTGGTGAGGATCCAGGTGGTCTGATCGCTGGTGGCGCCGAAGGCCGACTGGATGTGCGGCAGGGCGACGTTGACGATGGTGCTGTCCAGAACCTCCAGCACCGCGCTCATCACCACCGCCGCGACGATCACGATCCGGACGCCGCACGGCGCGGCTCCATGCGCCGCGGCGCTCATCTGGCGGCGCTTTGCGCGGCGGTGGTGTCCACCGTCGCCGTCGCGCTGGCGCCGGCGCGCAGGACGTCGCCCGGCGCATCGAGGGCGATCCGCACGGGAAACCGTTGGGTGACCTTGACCCAGTTGCCGGTGGCGTTCTGGGCCGGCAGCAGCGCGAAGGTCGCCCCGGACGCCGCGCCGATCGACGCGACCTCGCCGCTGAACACCTGGCCCGGCAGCATGTCCAAGGCGACCGAGACTGGTTGGCCGGGCGCGATGCGCGGCAGGTCGGTCTCCTTGAAGTTCGCCTCCACCCACCATCCGCCGGTCTCCACGATGGCGAAGACCGGCGCGTAGGCGGCGACGGTCGCGCCGGGCCGCAGCGCGATGTTGGCGACGCGGCCCGCCACCGGGGCCGCGACCGTGGCGTGATCGAGGTCGATCCGGGCCAGCGCCGCCTGCGACGCGGCCTGCGTCGCCGCGTCGGCGTTGGCGGCGGCGGCCGCGCGCGCGGCGGCGATCTGCGCCGATGCGGCGTCGACCAGCGCCTGCGCCTGCGCGTCCGCCGCGACGCTCTGGTCGAGCGCGGCCTGGGCCACGTCGCCGCGCGAGAAGAGCGCCTTGGTCCGCGCCAGCTGGGCGGCGGCGGCGGCCGCGGCGCTCTGCGCGCTCTGCAGCGACGTCTGCGCCGCGTCGAGCTGGGCGGCGTAGGAGGCGGCCGCCTGCTCAGCGGCGTCGAGCGCCGCCTGCGCCGCATCGAGCGCCAGTTCGAAAGGCGCGGCGTCGAGCCTGAACAGCACGTCTCCCGCGGCGACCGGCTGGTTCTCCGCGACCTGAACGGCCACCACCTTGCCGGAGATCTGCGCAGCAATCGTCACGATGTTCGCCTGGAGATAGGCGTCGTCGGTGGAGGGATACGCCGCCTCATGACGCCACCAGAGCCACAGGCCGCCGCCGAGCGCCGCGACAAGGGCGGCGACGGCCGCAAGTTTCAGATGCTTCATGCGAGGGCGCCTCCAGCCGGCCGGCGGCGCGTGCGCCCCCTTGCGGACCCGGGCGTCTTGAACTCAGCCGGCGTCCCGGTCACGTGAATTCGCGTCCATGTCGCGCCGGCCCGCGCGCTCTGGCAGGGGCACGATCATCGGCAGGATGACGAGGGGCAGCCCGTCCTCGTGCAGCCTGCGCTGGAGCGAGGTCGCGACGTGGCCGTGCAGGGCGGCGTCGTAGAACATGTGCGGCTTGATGACGGGCCGCGCGGCGACGAAGACGGCGTTGGGGTGTTCGGCCGCGACGCGGCGGCAGAGCGCGTGCAGTTCGCGCGTGGCGTCGGCGCCGAAGCCCGCGTAGACCTTAGCCGGCAGACCGTTGCTTCGGCACCAGCCCTCGATGACGGCGCAGCGCTCGCCGACGCCGCGCTTGAGGCGGCGCAGCGCCTCCGGCCCGCCGTAGCACTCGGCGTCCACCTCGCCGACGGCGACGATCAGCACGCCGTCGGGCCGTTCCCGCAGCAGTTTCACCGCGCCGAGCAGCGCGTGCAGCGCGGTGGCGCCGTGCCGGCCGACGAGAATCGCGACATGCCGCCCCTCGGCCGTTGGCGCGCGCGGCGCCGGAGACGCGCCCCGCGGCTTGCGGCCGAGCAGGCCGCCGAACTCCGCATCGAGCGCGGCGTCGAACATCGCATAGTGGCGGTGGATGCGCGTGCCGACCCACGCCAGCGCGCCGGCGACGGCGAGCGCGATCCACGCGCCGGCCGTGAATTTCTCGAAGATCAGGACGCAAAGGATGACCAACGCCACGGCCAGCGCCAGCCCCGCGATCATCAGCCGGGGCAGCCAACCGCGCCGCTCCCCGCGATGGAGCACGCCATGGCGCACGAGACCGGCGAGCGAGAGCGAGAAGGTCAGGAAGACGTTGACGCTGTAGAGCACCACGAGCGCGTGCACCGCGCCGCCGGTCAAGGCCAGCAGGAGGCCGCCCGCCGCCGCCATCACCACGACGCCGCGCTGCGCCACCAGCCGGCTGGACAGGTGCGCGAAGGCGTGCGGCGCCCAGTCGTCGAGCGCCATGGAGGCGAGCACCGCCGGCCCGCCGAGAAAGCCCGCATTGGCCGCCACGAGCAGCAGCAGGGCGGCGGAGATCATCGCCAGCCCCAGAAAGGCGTCGCCGAACGCCGGCCATTCCGGCGCCAGCGCCGCGAGCGTCGCGTCGAAGACCACTGCGTTGAGCGTGCGCGCCGCTTCGGGGACCGGATGCCAGATCGCATAGAGCAGCATGATCCCGCCGGCGGCGAGCGCGAGCGAGCCCGCGATCAGCGCCATCGCCTGCGCGCCGGTGTGCGCGCGCGGCGGCTTCAGCACATGGGCGTTGTTCGAGAGCGCCTCGATGCCGGTGTAGGTGCCGGCCCCGGCGGCGTAGGCGGCGGCGATCAGACCGAGCGGCAGCGCAAGGCCGCCGAGGCTCGACAGCCGGTCGAACTCGACGCCGGCGTCCGCCACGGCCAGCGAGAGCCGATCCGCCCGCAGCCAGAGCCCCGCGACGATCAGCAACCCGTGGGTGAGCAGGAAGGCGAAGAAGATCGGCGCCAGCACGCTGACGGCCTCGCGCACGCCGCGCAGGTTCAGGAAAGTCAGCAGCGCGAGGCTCCCCGCCATCAGCAGCGGCTTGAGCGGCGCCAGCGCCGGCGCGAGGCTGATGAGGGCGTCCGCCGCGGCGGCGACCGAGATTGCGATGGTGAGCGCGTAATCCACCACCAGCGCCGAGCCGGAGACCAGCCCCGCCATCGGATGCAGCAGCCGCGTCGCCGCGAGATAGCCGCCGCCGCCTGACGGAAACAGCGCTATGAGCTGGCTGTAGGCGGCGGCGATCACCGTCACCGTAAGCGCGGTCAGCGCCGCGATGACGACGATCAGCGGCTCGCTGCCGGCGAGCGCCTTGTACGCCTCCTCGGGGCCGTAGCTCGCCGAGGAAAGGCTGTCGGCGCCGACGCCCGCCCAGGCGAGCACGGCGACGAGGGCGGCTGCGCGCCACGTCTCGTATCGCATGGGGTCCGCCGGCGCGCGCGCCGTCGAGCGCTTCAGCCGGCGGGCAGCATCGGTCCTCCGGTTCGCATGTCGGCGCTCCATAGCACCCCGAAAGCCGCGCGTCGCCAGGCTTGCCGCGACGCCCGATCCGCGGCGCCGCGCGCGACATTCCTGCGCGTGGCGACGCATCAGGCCCCGCGACGCCTTTCGCCGCAGCAGCGTCCGCCTGACCCAACCGCCGAGCGCGCTCGAGAACAGCCGGAAATGCGACGCCGGAA
>CAYGUQ010000007.1:0-8621 GCA_964352995.1 uncultured Rhodobacterales bacterium | reverse complement strand
CGCCTGACCCAACCGCCGAGCGCGCTCGAGAACAGCCGGAAATGCGACGCCGGAACTGGCGACAAGCCTCTTCTCGACATGGGCCTCGACCATCCTGGCGGCCGCCAGCGCCGCGCCGACGAGCGTCACGCGGAGTGCACGTCGGCCGGAAACGTCGCCGGCGCAAGAATCTGGCCGTTCGCGAGCCCGACATTCTCGCTCGTGAAATGGCCGGTCGCGGCGAAGTCGCAGACGACCGTCACCGCGCAGTAGACGGCTCTCCGGTGCGCGGCGTCCTCCGCCAGTCGAACGAGGGCCGGCGGCGGCGACCTGAAGCGCAGGCCGGCGCGATGGCCCGGAGCCGTGCGCGTCGAAGGCCGCCATGCGCAGCGTGCGGCTTTCCAGGACCATGGCGCCCCTCGATCAGCGGCTGACCGGCGGCCGCTTCCGCCGCGGGCGAAGAAGATCGCCGCCGGCTAGGCTCTCGTCAGTTCGCCGGTTGCGCCGCTGCCGCCGCGATCCGTCTCTCGAGCCCGGAAAGGACGGTCTGCGCGAGGCGCGCATAGTCTCCATCGAAGTGGTGGCCGCCTTTCGTGCGCACGATCTCGGCCGCGCTGTCGTCGAGGTCCGGACAGGCGCTGTCCGTCTCCTCCTCGCCGTAGAAGCATTGCACCAGCGCCGCCGGCAGCGTCATGAGCGCTTCGCGGACCGGGCGCGCGTCGCCGGACGCTCCGCCAAGCCAGCCCGATACGGTGATCTCCCAGTCGCCCGTCTGCTCCAGCCCAAGCATCGAAATCTGGGCGACGCGGGCGCGCGCGGCGTCGGGCAGCGCCAGATACGAGGCGGGCAGCACGTCGGCGCCGAACGAGTAGCCGATCAGCGCGACGCGGGAGACGCCCCATTTCACCGTGTAGGCGTCGATCAGCCGAGCGAGTTCGTCGGCCGTCGCCTGCGGCGTGCGGCTGGTCCAGAACCATCGCAACGTGTCGAGACCCACGGTCGGCACGCCCTTGGCCTGAAGCTGCTGGGCGATCTGCTTGTCGAGGTCGCGCCAGCCGCCGTCTCCGGAAAGGACGATGGCCATGGCGTCATGCGACGGCGCGGCCGGCAGCTCCACGATGGCCGCCGCGTCGCCCGACAGCGCCTCCTGCGCGATGGCCGCGGCGACGGCGGCGCTCAGCGCCTCGCCGGTGGACGTCGCCACGGAGCGCAGATCGAAGGCCACGCCCGCCGCCCGCAGCGTCTCGGCCCGCGCCCTGGCGCCTGCGCCCGCACCCGGCGTCAGCGTGACGGCGAGGCGGGCGGCCGGATCGCCGGACGGCATGGCGTAGGCGGCGCCGTCGGGCCCGTCGACGCGCCTGGCGCGGGTGCACAACGGCTTCTTCAGGGGCAGGCCCGCCGCCGGATCGACGGCGACGACGGCGGAGAGGGTGTCGGCCGGCGTCTGCGTGAGGATGTCGAGCGCGAGCGCCCCGCCCATCCCGACGCCGGCCGCCACGGGCGCGCGGAACGCCTCGGCGTCCGTCGCGCGCTCAAGCTCATGGCTCAGCCGCTCGATGTCGGCGACGAGGTAGACGCAGGCGTCGGTCTGCTTCTCCAGCGCCGCGAGCAACGCGGCGGTGTCGACGCCGACCACCGACGCGCCCGACTTTCGCAGCCCCTCGGCGGCGGCGTCGTCGGCGTCCGTCCATGCGCCATCGGACAGCAGGAACGCCGCGCCGGTCGCCGCGCCGTCCGGCTGGAGGATGCGCGGCGACGGGATCAGGCCGCCCTTGAAGTCGCCGGCTGCGGCCGCGCCGACGGCAAGGCAAAGGGCGACGGCGAGGAGAGCTTTCATGGTCTGTCCTGCTGATGGCCGCGCCCGATCAGACGCGAGGCGTCGATCAGGACGATGGCGGGGTTGGCGCCTCTGGCGAAGGCGAGATAGCGGGGCCGCCACTCCGGCTTGAGCCCGGCCTTGAAGGCGCGAAGACCCTTGAAGCTGTAGGCGCGCGCGCCGTGCTCGTAGAGGGCGGCGCCGAGCCTCTGCCAGAGCGGCGCCGCCTCGCGATCGGCGAGGCCCGCCAGCGGCGCCATGCCGAGATCGAGCCATGCGACGCCTTCGTCCTTGAGCAGCCCGCAGAGGCGCAGGAACAGGAACTCCATGGCGTTGGCGGGGCACTCCCGGCCATGGCGCATCAGGCCCGCCGACGCCTCCATGCGCGCAGCCGTCTCGAAGAGGCTGACGAACGCGACGATCCTGTCGCCGGCGCGCAGGATCGCGACGCGCTGCCGCTCCAGCAGCGCCTCGTCGAAGGCGGCGACCGAGAAGCCCTTCTCGCGGCCGCCCTGCGCGACGAGCCATTCGTCCGATATGCGCCGGAGATCGGCCGTCAGGGCGGCCGCACCGCCTTCAGGGACGAGTTCGACCGTCAGGCCGTCGCGCGCGCCGCGGTTGAGGACGGTGCGATGGGCGGCCCGCCTGCCGCCCCTGAGGTCGAACGCGGCGAGGTCGACGCGGGCCTGCTCGCCCATCTTGAGAAACCGAAGGCCGGCGTCTGCGTAGAGGGACAGGTTGTCCGGGGACACTTCGTAGAAGGCCGCGTTTCCGCCCGAGGCGCGCGCGGTCTCGATGAAGCGCCAGATCAACTCGGGCCAGACCTCGCGCGGCCCGACCGGGTCGTAGAGCGCCAGCCAGGTCGAGCCGCGGCGGCCGTACATCGCGAAGGCGCGCCGGTCCTCGGAGAACATGAGCCGCTTGTCCCCCATCGCGACCATCATCGCCGCGGCGTCGTCCTGCGCGCGCGCGATGGCGAGAGCCTCGGCCAGTTCCCCGGCGGTCGCATCGCGATCCTCGGCGCGCGCCGGGCGCAGCAGCGTCCAGAGCCCGGCGAGCCCGAGGACGAGCGCTGCGCCCATCACCGCGCGCAGCCCGCGCGGGGCCTCCGCGCCGATCTCGAAACGCAGCCAGGTCGTCGCGCCGAACTCGGCGTGGCCGTAGACGAACAGAAGAAGCGCGGCGGCGCTCAGCATGACCGCGCCGACCGCCGCGGCCCAGCTCGGGCCGAGCGCCGCGTCGAAGAGTCGTGACCGGCGATCGAACGCGCGCCGCGCCGCGAAGAGGCTCGCCGCGAAGACGACGAGCGCCGCCGCCTCGTAGATCGCGACCGCCTTGACGACGGAGCAGGCCGCCGCGAACAGAGCGGCGACCAGCGCCGCGGTCCACGCGGCGTCGAGCCGAAAGGCCAGCCCCCGCGCCGCGACGAGAAGGAGGGCGCCCAGCACGCTGGCGAGAAAATGCGCGCTCTCCAGCAGGGGCAGCGGGAGCCAGCGCCCGAGCCACGCCACGTCCTCGGCCGCCGACGGCGTGACGCCGGACAGGACGAGCATGGCCCCGAGCACGACCGCCATCGCGGAAAGCGCCTGCGGCGCGAGCCCCGCCGCCGCGCGCGCCACCGGCGACGCCAGGAGCTTGCGTCCCTCCAGCGTCGCCAGCCCGATCGACGCGACGGCGAGCGGCAGGACCTGATAGACGAGCCGGAACAGCACGATCGCAGACAGCGTCTCCGCCGCGGGAACGGCGCCGCTCAGCCCGGCGAGCATCGCCGCCTCGAAGACGCCGACGCCCGCCGGCACATGGCTGATCAGCCCGATCGCGAGCGCGCAGGCGAAAACCGGCAGAAGCGCCGCGTAGGATATCGCTCCCACGGGAAAGGCGAGCCAGATGACGCCCGCCGCGCAAAGGGCGTCGAGGACGCCCAGGGCGATCAGACGCAGGATTGCGCCGCGGGGCGGCAGCGCGGCCGAGACGCCGCCCAGGCGGCCCGCGCGCACCCTGGCGCCGCCCGCCATGCACAGGGCGACAAGCGCGCCCAGAACCGCTGCGGCCGCGCCCAGCGTCAGCGCGGGCGACGCGCCCGTCAGCTTGGCCGCGGCCGCCGGCGAAACCAGCGCGCCCAGCGCGCCGGCGCCGGCGACGCCGCAGCCATAGGACGCCATGACCAGCGCGACGACGCGCGCGATGTCGGCCGGGGCGACGCCGAGCGGGGTGTAGAACCGCAGCCGCACCGCCGCGCCTGAAAGCGCGCCAAGGCCCACCGTCTGGGAGATCGCGCCCGCCGACATCGCGCCGGCCGCCACGCTGCGCCAGGCTCGCGGCGCGCCAACGGCAGCGAGCGCCGTGAGGTCGCAGAACGACAGCGTCGCGAAGCTGACCGAGGTCAGCAGCACGGCGGCGGCGACATGCAGCGGCGGCGTCGCGAGGAAGGCCGCGACGACGGCGTCGTAGCTCGTCTCGCCCGCCAGCCGGGACAGCGCCAGCAGCGCCATCGACAGCAACGCGACGCTTGCGGCGGCGATCAGGGCGCCGCGCCGTCGGCCGGCCCAGTCGAGCAGGGGCGCCCACGACGCGCGTCTCGGTGAAGGCACGTTCGCGTTCATCACGCTCCTCTCCGCCCGGTCGGGCCCGTCTCAAGCCCCGATGCGGCCGATCTCGGCGAGCAGGGCGAGTTGGCTGCGCTCGATGTCGCCGAGCCGCTCGGACTGGCGGCGCATGAGGTGATCGATCTTTTCGTGGAGCTGCCTGATTTCGAGCTCGGCCTTGAGGTTCACGCGATAGTCGTTCTGGGCGCGGAGGCGGTCTTTCGTCTCCAGCCGTCGCTGGCTCATCATGATCACCGGCGCCTGGATCGCCGCGATGCAGGAGAGCGCGAGGTTGAGCAGGATGTAGGGATAGGGGTCGAACGGGGCCTTGCCCGAGAGCGCCTGCGTGTTGATCGCGATCCACGCGGCCACGAGCGCCATGAACCCCAGAATGAAGCCCCAGCTCCCGCCGACGGCGGCCACGGCGTCGGCCATCCGGGCGCCGAACGAGGCGCGGCGCTCGAATTCCGCCTCGATGTCGCGGGTGAGCATCTCGTGGCGCGCGAGGCCCTCCACCACGGCGCGGTCAAGCGCGTCGAGTTCGCCGCGCTCGCGGGTGAGCTGCTCGGTCAGCCGCGTCCTCAGCGCCTCGACCAGGTCGTCGAGGCTCGCGCCGCCTTCAAGCCGCCAGCCGGGGCGAATGGCGTCGAGCGTGCGGGCGATCTGGGGCCGCACGCTTTCCGGCGGGGTCACGCTCGCGGGCTCGGGGTCGCGCGGCGTCGTCTCTTCCATCGCCCCGCTCCCCGATCGCGCCTTCAGAAGCCGGCCGCGGCTGTCGCAGCGCCGCGGCGGCGGTGATCGTCGGCGCCGCGGCTGAGCGGCGCCGACGCATCCTGACCCGTCAGTTCTTCGCCTCGTGGATCACCTGGGTCGCGACGTTCTTGCCGTCCTTCATGTCGTAGATGACCTTCAGGCTCGTCTTGCCGGGCTCCAGCTTCGCCGACGCCGCGCTCATGACCGCGTCGCTGACCTGGAAGACCTTGCCGCCGTCGAGCGTCAGGGTGTGGCCGGCGGCGTTGTACTCGTGCAGCGTGCCGATCGCTTCGGCGGCGAAGGCGAAGGGCGCGGCCAGCGCGATCGAAGCGGCGACGGCGGCGGCGATGAACTTGTTCATGGCGTTTGTCCTTTCGGGAGCATGGCGGCGCGCCTGCGGCGCGACCGGGTTCGTCTGGCCATCCCGGGACTTCGGCTGCTCCGGATCACCCCGGTTCGCCCTCGCCTCGTTGGCCGTGGAGTAGAGATGCGCCCAAGGATTCCGATTTGGAAGCGCATGGAGAAAACTTCATTTTCCGTCTATTTCATCTCCACCCTGTTTTATTGAAACACTCGGAGAACGCGGAAACATGGACGAAAATTAATTTCACGCCGCGGCGTATTTCATGTTGGGATCGCATTTTGAAGCGGATGGCGGCGATGGGTCGCCGCCCGTTCGCGAAATGAGGTTCCGAAATGAGCATGCGTCCAAGCTTCCGCGCCCTGCGGCCTGCGGCGGCGCTGATGGTTGCGGCCGGGGGGGCGGGCTTGCTGGCCTGGTCGCCGGCGAGCGCGCATGGCCCGGCGGGCGGCGTCGCCGATCTGGTCGAGCGCGTCGCGCCGAGCGTCGTCACGATCATGGCCGCCCACGCCGCGCCCGAGCGGGCCGCGGCCGTCCAGGGCTCGCCCTTCGAGGAGTTCTTCCGCCGCTTCGGCGGCGCGCCGGAGGGCTTCGGCGGCGCGCCGGCCCCGCGCAGCCCCTTCGGCGGCCCGTTCGGCGCGCCTGAGCGCCAGGGCGGCGGCGTCGCGGTCGGCTCGGGCTTCGTGCTCGACGCCGACGGCTACGTCGTCACCAACAACCATGTCGTCGACGACGCCGAGAAGGTGACCGTGCGCCTGCCCGACGCGCGCGAGTTCGAGGCGACAGTGCTCGGCGTCGACCCGCAGTCCGATCTCGCGCTGCTCAAGATCGACGCCGAGGGCCTGCCCCATGTCAGCCTCGGCGACAGCGACGCGGTGCGCGTCGGCGAGGACGTCGTGGCCGTCGGCAACCCGTTCGGCCTCGGCGGCACGGTGACGCGAGGCATCGTCTCGGCGGTCTCCCGCGACATCGACTCGGGGCCTTACGTCGACTTCATCCAGACCGACGCGGCGATCAACCGGGGCAACTCCGGCGGGCCGCTGTTCGACATGGACGGCGAGGTGATCGGCGTGAACTCCGCGATCTTCTCGCCCAACGGCGGCTCGGTGGGCGTCGGCTTCGCGATCCCGTCCAACGACGTCGCGATGGTGGTCGGGCAGATCCGCGACCACGGCTCGGTCGAGCGCGGCTGGCTCGGCGTCTCGATCCAGCAGGTGACGCCGGACCTCGCCGCGGCGCTGGGGCTGGACGGCGCCCGCGGCGCGCTGGTGGCCGACGTGCAGGACGGCTCGCCCGCCGACGGCGCGCTGCGCGTCGGCGACGTGATCCTCAGCTACGACGCCAGCCCCGTCGACGAGAGCCGCGATCTGCCGCGGCTGGTCGGCGCGACGCCGGCCGGCGAGAACGCGACGCTGACGGTGCTGCGCGACGGCGCCGAGAAGACGGTCGCGGTCGCCGTCGGCCGGCTCGACGCCGCAAGGCTCGCCGCCGCCGAGACGTCCGGGGGCGGCGCGCAGTCCAGCGCGCTCGACGCGACCGTCGCCGCGCTGACGCCGCAGACGCGCCGCGAGCTGGGCCTCGCCGAGGACGTCGAGGGCGTCGTGGTGACCTCGCTCAAGTCGGGCGGCCATGCGATGGAGGCGGGCCTCAGGGTCGGCGACGTCGTCACCCGCATCGGCGGACGTCCGGTGACGCGGCCGGGCGACGTCGAGGCCGGCGTGAAGGACGCCGCCAACGGCGCCCTGCTCGTGCAGATCATCCGCGACGGCGCGCCGCTCTTCGTCGGCGTCCCCACCGCCTGAACGGCGCGCAAGAAGACGGGCCGCCGGGGCTCCCGGCGGCCCGCGAAACGCAAACCCGTCGCCCACGGGGCGACCCGTCGGGAGACCGCCGCGATGAGCCGCCGCACACCCGGCGACGCGCGATGCATGATCCTCGCGAACGCCCTGGCGCCGGCGCGGCGCGACCTGCCCGCTGCTTCGGGGCGTCCTCCGGGCGGCGCAGCCGCGCGTCGCAAGATCCATGGCGGAAAAGGGCCCCATCCGCCAAAGTCCGCGGATGACGTCATGTTGCGGCACTTGCGCCGGCGACGAACTATGGGCGCCCGCAGCGGCCCCGCCGCGTAGCCCCCCGCAACCCGTGTTTCCAGCCCGCCACGATCCGTTCGGCTCCAGTTCAGGAGGACGGGCTAGCCCAGGGTCGATGGCGTTTTCGGGGGCAGCGGCGCCGGATGCGCCTCGCCGTGCGGGCGGGCGGCGACGAAGACGCCCGTCGCGCCGCGCGGCGGCGCCCAACTCCGGCCGAGCGTCGCGGCCGCGCCCCGCGGGGACGTTCTCGGGCGCGCGCCGGCCGTCACGGCCACGGCGCGAAGTCCGGCGGGTAGGCTGACCACCGATCGCCGGCGAGGCCATGCGCGTAGCCGAGATCGTAGAGCGCCTTCATGTAGACGGGATCGAAGGCCTCCTCGGCCTGCATCGCGAAATCCTCCGGGATCCACACCACGTTGAGATCGATCCCGTCGCGCTGCGCGATCGCGAAGATCTTGTAGATGTCGCCGGAGCCCGAGCCGCTGAGCAGGCTGCTCGCGGCGCGGCCGGCGATCGCGATCAGCCGCGGGCGCACCGGGTCATAGGGTTTGTCGAGCTTGTTGTTCATCACGACATAGATGGTGCGGTCGAACTGCGCCCCGAGCTTCGCATCGAGCGCGCGAAGCGGCAGGTTAGGCGTGAACAGCATCACCTGCTGGGTGGCGCCGCCGTCGACATGCATCTCGTCGTAGCGCCGGCCGTCCGCCGTCTCGACCGGGATCAGCACCGGCGGAAACGCCGCGGGGATGGCGGAGGAGGCCTGCACGATGTCGTGGATCAGCCGTAGCGCGTCGGGATGTCCGCTCGCCGCGATCGCGCCGACGTTCCAGACGACCGGGCGCGACGCGTCGATGTTGGTGGTGCCGATCAGAAGGGTTCGGCCGCGGCGATGGTTCGCGGCGATCTCCGCCACGACGTCGTCGTCGATGTAGTCCTCGATCAGCCGCCGGTAGCCGCGCGTGTCGAGCACCGCGGCGCCCCCCGTCAGCCCTGCGAAGATCGCGGGCTGGAGCAGGTCGTCGGTGGCGTAGGTCGTGTAG
>CAYGUQ010000006.1:12678-28745 GCA_964352995.1 uncultured Rhodobacterales bacterium | reverse complement strand
GCTTCCGTCTGCGCCGCGCGGGCGGCCCATGCGGCGCAGACGGAAGCCGCGCCGGAGCGGCTGCGCGCCCGCGTCGCGGCGCTGACGGGCGCCGGCGCGACGCCGCCGCCGGAGCGTCTCGCCGCCGAGCTCGCGCTGCTGGCGGTGAAAGCGGACGTCGCCGAGGAACTCGACCGGCTCGACGCGCATCTCGCCGCCGCCCGCGGCCTGCTGGCCCGCGGCGGCGCCGTCGGCCGTGAGCTCGACTTTCTCACGCAGGAGTTCAATCGCGAGGCCAACACGCTCTGCGCCAAGGCCGAGAGCCCGGCGCTCACCGAGGCGGGGCTCGCGATAAAGGTGCTGATCGACAGGCTTCGCGAGCAGGCCCAGAACCTCCAATGACATTTCACAGCCCGGAGCGCCCCCGATGAGCGCCATCTCCCGTCGCGGCGCCCTCTTCGTGCTGTCCTCCCCCTCCGGCGCCGGCAAGACGACGCTGGCGCGGCGGCTTCTCGCCGAGAGCCCCGGCCTGACGCTCTCGGTCTCCGCCACGACCCGCCCGATGCGGGCGGGCGAGATCGACGGCGCCGACTACCATTTCGTCACGCCGGAGAGCTTCGCCGCCATGGCCGCCGAGGGCGCGCTGCTGGAGCACGCGGAGGTCTTCGGCCTGCGCTACGGCACGCCGCGCGCGCCGGTGGAGAAATGGCTCGCCGAAGGCCGCGACGTGCTGTTCGACGTCGACTGGCAGGGCGCCCGCCAGCTGCGCGGCAGCGCGCTCGGGGCGGACGTCGCGAGCGTGTTCATCCTGCCGCCCTCCATCGCCGAGCTCGACCGCCGCCTGCGCGCGCGCAACCTCGACGCGGCGGAGACGGTGGCGCGCCGCATGGCGCAGGCGCGCGACGAGATCGCGCATTGCCCGGAATACGACTATGTCGTCGTCAATGACGATCTCGACGCCAGCGCCGCGACGCTGCGGGCCATACTCGCGGCCGAGCGCGCAAGACGCGCCCGCCTGACCGGACTGGAAGACTTTCTCGCCGACCTGACATGAAACCTGGATCTACGCCGATGGAACTGCTCTCCCTCGATGGGCTCAGCCCCGAACTGCCGGAAGACGGCGACGTCTTCGTGGCGCCCGGCGCTCGGGTGATCGGGCGCGTCACGCTCGGGACCGCGTCGAGCGTCTGGTTCAACGCCGTCCTGCGCGGCGACGGCGAGGCCATCGTCATCGGCGCCGGCAGCAACATCCAGGACAACAGCACGGTCCACACCGATCCGGGCTGCCCCGTCGAGGTCGGCGAGAACGTCACCGTCGGCCATCGCGCCATCCTGCACGGCTGCAAGGTCGGCGACGGCGCGCTGATCGGCATGGGCGCCGTGGTGCTGAACCGCGCCGTCATCGGGCCGCGCAGCCTCGTGGGCGCCAACGCGCTGATCACCGAGGACAAGGTCTTCCCCGAGGGCGTGCTGATCGTCGGCTCGCCGGCGAAGGTCGTGCGGGAGCTGACGCCTGAGGAGATCGCCGGCCTCGCCGGCTCGGCGGAGCGCTATCGCTGGAACGCGCGTCGGTTCCGCTCCGGCCTCGTACGCGCCGAGCGCCGCCCGGTCTGAGCGCCGGTTCCGGGAGCCGGGGCGGACGGTCAGCCGGCCCTGCGCGCGATGAGCGCGATGGCGCCTTCATCCTGAACGATGGCGACGGAGCGCCCCATGGAGCGGGCGTGGGCCGCCAGCAGCGCGACATGGGCCTCCCGCGGGGCGGTGGCGACGGCGGCGGGGTCGCTCAGCAGCGCGGCGCATTCGGGCGGCATTCCGAGACGGCTGCCGTTCACCCGCGCGGAGGTGTCTCCGCCCAGCGACATCTCGATGGCGCCGCCGATGGGCGAGGCGGTGACGGCCGCCATCGCCAGCAGCAGCGCGAGCTTCGCCTCGGCGCGCGGCGTCGCCTCGCCGCCCGAGGGCCACACGACGCGGTGCCGGCCGGCGTTGAAATAGGCGCGGGCGATCGAGCCGAGCTCCGAGGGCGAGATCGCCGCGGCGTCCTCCGTCACCGCCCCGAAGGCGACGCGGAAATAGCCGAGCGCGGCGAGCGCCGTGCGCGCGCTGTCGTTCAGAAGCGAGGCGATTTCGGGGTCGACGCCGCCCTCGAGCAGTTCGACGCCATTGCTGACGGCCCCCACGGGGCTTATGAGGTCGTGGCAAATGCGCGAACACAACAATGCCGCCAGATCGGGAGCGTTCGCCATGTCGTCACCATCCTTCGCCGGAGACCTGACGCCGTGAGCCAGTTTCTTGAGGTCGGCGCCATCGTTCGCATGCCGGCGCGGCCCGAGTGGGGTCGCGGCCAGATCCAGTCGCTCGTCGGGCGCCGCGTCACGGTCAATTTCGAGGATGCCGGCAAGGTCGTGCTCGATCTCGATACCGCGACGCTTGAGTTGATGACGCCTGACTGGTTGTGATTCTGCTTGAATCGGCGGGGATGTTCAACCGCATGGCGAGCCGGGCGTCTTTTGCCCGCGCGGCGTGGCACGGTTGCGCCGGCGCCGGGGCTTGCCTAAGAGGGGCGACCGTGCGCCCGCGCGCCGGCGGGCGGGCGCGCTGCGGCGCGCCGCGCCCGGCGCGAGAGGGCGCCAGTGATCGGAGGGGCGCCCAGTGCGCATTGAAGCGGGTCGGTTCACGGTGAGGCTGGCGGAAGACCAGGCCGACGTCGCAGCCGCGCAGCGCCTGCGCTATCGCGTTTTCGTCGAGGAGATGGGGGCCCACGCTTCTCCCGAAGAGCACGAGGCGCGCTGCGAACGCGACGAGTTCGACCCCTACTTCGACCATCTGCTGCTGATCGACAACGAGGCCGCCTCCGACGACCCGATGGACAAGGTCGCCGGCGCCTACCGCCTGATGACCGGCGGCATGGCCCGGCGCGGCATCGGCTTCTACGGCGCGAGCGAGTACGACCTCGGCAAGCTGGTGAACTACCCACGCGAGACGCTGGAGCTCGGCCGCTCCTGCGTCAGCGCGGAGCACCGCGGCGGGGCAGGGATGCACCTGCTCTGGACCGGACTCGGGCAGTATGTCGCCGAGCGCAACGTCGAGATCATGTTCGGCGTGGCGAGCTTCCACGGCGCCGACGTCGCCCCGCTGGCCCAGCCGCTCTCGCATCTGCACTACAACCATCTCGCGCCGGAGGACCTGCGCGTGCGCGCGGTCGCGGAGCACTTCACGGCGATGGACATCCTGCCGCCCGACGAGGTGAACCGCGCCGAGGCGCTGCGGCTGATCCCGGCGCTGATCAAGGCCTATCTGCGGCTCGGCGGCTTCGTGGGCGAGGGCGCCTACATCGACCGCGACTTCAACACGGTCGACGTCTGCCTGCTGATGGACACGAGCCGCATGGTTCAACGCTACCGCTCCTTCTACTCGCGCGCCGACCGCGGCTCGGCGGCGCGCGTCCTGGGTTGAGGAGCGGCCGCCCTTGAGCGTGACGTGGAACGAGGCGGCGCCGCCCGAGCTGCCGCCGCTCACGCTCGCCGAGCGCCTGCGCGGCGGCGTCCGCGTGGCGGCCATGCTGGCGCTCACCGCAGTGTGCCTGGCGCTCTTTCTCGTCCTGCGCTTCGTGCGCCGGCGGCTATTGCGCGGCTTCAAGGCGCAGTTCTTCGTGGCGCGGGTCTGGGCGAGGGCGATGCTGCGGCTGATCGGCGTGCGCCGCCGCGTGATCGGCGCCCCGATCCGCAGCGGCGGGGTGTGGCTTGCGAACCATGCGAGCTGGTCCGACATCCTTGCGCTGCGCTCGGCGCGGCTGGTGAACTTCGTCTCCAAGGCCGAGGTGCGGGCCTGGCCGGGGATCGGCTGGGTCGCCGAGGTCGCCGACACCGTGTTCATCGAGCGCCGCCGCACCCGCGCCCACGACCATCGCGGGGTTCTGGCCGACCGCCTGCGCGGCGGGCAGCTTCTGTGCATCTTCCCCGAAGGCACCTCGTCGGACGGGCTGCGCGTGCTGCCCTTCAAGAGCTCCCTGCTGGCCGCGCTGTACGAGCCGGGCGTGCCCGACGACGCGCAGGTCCAGCCGGTGACGCTGAACTGGATCGCGGCGCCGGGCCTGCCGCGGGAGCTCTACGCCTGGTGGGGCTCGATGCCGTTCGAGGGGCATGTCTGGGAGGTCGCCTGCCGCAGCCGGGGCGGCGTCGTCGAGATCGTGTTCCACGACGCCCGCAGCGTGCATGACGTGGGCGACCGCAAGGCCATGACGCGCTGGGCGGAGCAGACGGTGCGCGCCTCAAAGCGCAGCTAGCCCGGCGCGCCCCGCTCCAGCGCCGCGGCGTAGGCGGCGACCGCGGCGGCCGGCCCTTCCGGCGCCGACCAGACGCTGAAGCGCGGCGCCACGAAGTCTGCCGTCGCCGCCAGTCCGCGCGCGATGTCGGGCGTCAGGCCGCCCTCGGCGACGCAGGGCGTCTCGATGACCTCGGCCCACCAGGCGAAGAGCTCCGCATCCGCCTCGGCCCCGTCGCCGAGCGCGCCGGCGCGGACCGGGCCGAGGCTGACATAGTCGGCCCCCGCCTCGGCCGCGATCATGCCGCGATGGCGCGAGGCGCCGGCGGCGGCGCCGACGATGGCGTCCGCTCCCAGCGCCGCGCGGGCAGCGCGCACGGCGTTGGCCGAGCCGTCGGCGAGATGCACGCCGTCCAGACCCAGCGGCTTCACGAGGCGGACGTGGTTGGCGATCACCAGAGGGGCCTCGCGGCGCGCGCAGACCGGCCGAAGCGCATCCGCGGCGGCGCGCAGTTCCGCCTCGCCCGCCTCCAGCGCGAGCCGGACGCAGGCGACGTCCGCCGCCTCCAGCGCCGCCGCCAGCGCGTCGGCGAAGGCTGCCGGGGCGAAGGCGGGGGGCGTGACGAGGTAGAGGCGCGCGCTCATGCGCCCGACGGCGGCCGGGGCGTGGGCCGCCAGTCGGGCGGCGCCATCTCGAAGCCCTCGAAGGTGAAGCCAGGGCTCACCGTGCAGCTCACCAGCGTCCACGCGCCGACCGTGGTGGCGCACTGCCACCATCCCGCCGGCACGATCGCCTGGGGCGTCTGCCCGGCGAGGACGTCCGCCCCCAGCAGATGCGCCTGAGCGTCGTGGCCGTTGGGCGAGAGCGTCAGCGACAGCGGCGCGCCGGCGTGAAAGTGCCAGATCTCGTCGGCGTCGACGCGGTGCCAGTGGCTGAACTCGTCCGCCGGCAGCAGATAGTAGATCGCCGTGCCCGCCGGCCGTTCGCCCGCCGCGGCGGCGGCCCGCCACGTCTCGCGATACCACCCGCCTTCGGGGTGCCGCTCAAGGCCGAGGGCGTCGATGATCTGGCGCGCTGACGTCATCGCATGTTCTCCCGTCTCGCGGCGCGCACCCTAGCGGCGCGGCGGCGCGCTGACGAGAGGGGCGATTGCAGAGGGGGCGATTGCGGACGCAAAGGCGCCTTCGCGCGCCCGATCACGCGCGCCGCCCCTTGCGCCGGGCCCCCGAGGTGGATAGTCACCATCCGCGACCGGGCGAAAGCCCTTGGAGAGGTGCCGGAGTGGTCGATCGGGGCGGTCTCGAAAACCGTTGTGGGGGCAACCCCACCGTGGGTTCGAATCCCACCCTCTCCGCCACGCTCTCTCCGGGCGTTTCGCAGGACCCAAGCGTGCGCGACAGGTCAGGGATCGCCCTGTAGCGGCGCAATCCGAGGCGAACGACGCGCTGGCGCGGTCGGGCGGGCCGCAGTTTCAGGGCGTGGCCGCGGGAATTTCCGCCACGTCGCGCCAGACCGGGATGCCGCGCTCGAGCGCGATCCGCACGTCGTTGTCCGCTCCCGTCGATGCGCCCGGCAGGCGCAGCACGCCGTCGCACCTGGCCAGCAGGCGATGCGCCGTCGGATGCATGATCCGGTCGTAGACGGCGCCGCCCGGCGCTCCGCCGCCCGCGCCCCGGAGTATCGGGAGCGCCGCCCATTCGCCGATCATCGGCACATGCCCCAGCTCGAAAATGGGGAACGCGGCGCTTTCTAGTTGCGCGAGGTTTTCCGCCATCTTCTCCGGATCGTCGCCGGAGCCGGAACGGTAGGGGCCGGCGATCAGGATCATCATGCTTGGCGTCATCTCGTCGGCTTTCCTGCTAGCTTGAGTCGTGCAATATCGTGCATGATCATGCAAAAACAGGCAAGGCCATGCTGACGACGACCCGCAAGACGCTGCTTCTGGAACGGCTAGCCCGCGACGGGTCGCTCGCCGTGTCGCCGCTGGCGCAGGAACTCTCCGTCTCGGAGGACACGCTCCGCCGGGACCTGCGCGAGCTCGCGGCCGACGGGCTGCTCGTCAGGGTTCATGGCGGCGCGGTCGCCGCGTCGCCGACCCACCGCTCCACCCTGGCCCGACGCGACATGTTCGCGCCCGAGAAGATGCGGCTCGCCCGCGCGGCGGCGGGGCTGGTCGAGGACGGTCTGATCGTCGTGGTCGACGGCGGAACGACGCATCTGGGGCTCGCGGCGGCGCTGCCGCTGGCGCGCCGCTGCACGATCGTCACCCATAGCCCGGCCGTTGCGGCGAGCTTCGACCGTCACGAGGGCGTCGAGATCATGCTCGTCGGCGGGCGCGTCTTCAGGCACTCCATGGTGGCGCTCGGCGTCGAGACCGTGGAGGCGTTTCGCCGGATCAGGGCCGACCTCTGCCTTCTGGGCGTCACCGGCGTCCACGCCGATCTCGGGCTGACGACCGGCGACGCGGAGGAAGCGGCGCTGAAGCGGATCATGGCGGGGGCCGCCGCGGAGGTGGTCGTCGCCGCGACGCCCGACAAGCTCGGGCGCGCGAGCCCGTGGGCGATCCTTCCGCTTGCGGCGGCGAGCGCCCTCGTCACGACCGGGGACCGGCCGGAATGGCTGCCGGACGGTCTGCGGCACGTTCATGCGCCTTGAGGCGGACGAACCTGCCGGCGCGAGCCCGCCCTGCCTGTCGTCGCCTTTGTAGGCAAGCGCCGCGGTCGCCTCAGTAAGCGGCGCCGCGGCCGAGGCTCAGGCGGCGCTGGGCGGCCGCACGTCGTCGGGGATCGGGCAGACGTAGGGCGTCTCGGCGACGAGCTCGGCGTGTTCGGCGCGGGCTGCGTCGCGCAGGCTCGGGTTCACGATCACGTCGAGCGCCGTGGCGGCCATCACCTTGGCGGCGTGGACCATGCCCTTGTGCGCCGCCGGCGCGACGCCCTGCGCGACCGTCTGCCAGGTGTGGAACGGCGTGCCGACGGCGCAGGTCGCGACGCGGGCCTGCACGGTGGGCGTCGCCCAGCTCACGTCGCCGACGTCGGTCGAGCCCTCGCCGCCCTCGCCGATCCGGTCGAGCGGCGCGACGAAGTCGCAGAGCGCCAGCCCCGGCTTCGGCTTCATGCCGATGCGGCGGAAGCTCGCGGCGATGTCGTCCTTGGTCAGCGTCGCCTGGATCTCGCGGGCGAAGGGCTCGTCGCCGGCGTCGAAGGGCACCGGGCCGAGATGGTCGAGCTGGCGCTGCATCGCCTCCTCCAGCGTGCGGTTGCCGAGCAGGTTCGACACGCCCGAGAACACCTTCGAGGCGACGCTAGTCCCGGTCATCAGCGCCGCGCCCTGGGCGATGTCGCGCACCCGGGCGATGAGGTCCTGCAGGGTGGCGAGGTCCTTGGCGCGCACGAGATGGCGCACGACGGCCTTGGCCTGCACGACGTTCGGGGCGGGGCCGCCGGCGTCGAGATAGGCGTAGTGGACCCGTGCGCTGTCGGGCATGTGCTCGCGCATATAGTTCACGCCGATGTTCATCAGCTCCACCGCGTCCAGCGCGCTGCGGCCGAGTTCAGGCGCCGCGGCGGCATGGGCGGCCTTGCCGACGAAGGTGAAGTCGATGCGGGTGTTGGCGAGGTTGTCGGCGAGGTTGACCGCGGTGAAGCTCGCCGGATGCCACGAGATCGCGACGTCGACGTCGGAGAACAGCCCCTCCCGCACCATGTAGGTCTTGGCGGCGCCGCCTTCCTCGGCGGGGCAGCCGTAGTAGCGCACCCGGGCCTTGACGCCGTTCTCCGCCAGCCAGTCCTTCACCGCGGTCGCCGCCAGCAGGGCCGCCGCGCCGAGCAGGTTGTGGCCGCAGCCGTGGCCGGCGCCGCCCTGCTCGAGCGGCCGGTGCTCGGCCACGCCCGGCGCCTGGCTCAGGCCCGGCAGCGCGTCGTACTCGCCGAGGATCGCGATCACCGGGCCTTCCTCGCCGGCCTCGCCGATGACCGCCGTCGAGATGCCGGCCGGGGCGTCGGTGATGCGAAAGCCCTCCGCCTCCAGCATCGCGCGGTGCTCGGCGCAGGAGCGGCGTTCGGCGTAGAGCAGTTCGGGCATGTCGAAGACGCGGTCCGACAGGGCGATGAAGGGCGCCTTGCGGTTCTCGACGATCTCCCAGATCGGCTCTGCGTTGGTCATGGCGTCTCGTTCTCCAGCGGGGGGGCGGCGGGGAGGCCGCGCCAGTGATGGCAGGCGACGTCGCGGCCGCCCTCGGTCTCCAGCGGCGGACGGCTGGCGGAGCAGGCGGCGTCGGCGAAGGGGCAGCGCGGGTGGAAATGGCAGCCGGGCGGCGGGTCGAGCGGCGAGGGGATCTCGCCGCGGATCGGCGCGAAGGCGCGGCGGCGCTGGTCGAGCCGCGGCGCCTCGGCGAGCAGCGCCCGCGTGTAGGGGTGGCGCGGCGCGGCGAACAGCGCCTCCGTCGCCGCCGTCTCCACGATGCGGCCGAGATACATGATCGCCACGCGGTCGGCGATGTGCTCGACGACGGCGAGGTCGTGGCTGATGAACAGGTAGGTGAGGCCGAACTCCTCGCGCAGGTCCATGAACAGGTTCAGCACCTGCGCCTGGATCGATACGTCGAGCGCGGCGATGGCCTCGTCGCAGACCAGGAACTTCGGCTTGACCGCGAGCGCCCGCGCGATGCCGATGCGCTGTCGCTGGCCGCCGGAGAACTGGTGCGGGTAGCGGCGCTTGAGCGAGGGATCGAGCCCGACCTTCGCCATCACCTCCTCGACGTAGCCGGGCAGGGCGCGGCCGGCGGCCAGCCCGTGCACGCGCGGGGCCTCGCCGATGATCTCCTCCACGCGCATCCGCGGATTGAGGCTCGCGAAGGGGTTCTGGAACACCATCTGGATCGCGAGCGTCGCGGCGCGGCGGCCGGCGGCCGACATGCGCGCAACGTCCTCGCCTTCGAAGAATATCTCGCCCTCGGTGGCGGGATGGATGCCGGCGACGACGCGCCCGAGGGTGGACTTGCCGCAGCCCGACTCGCCCACGAGGCCCAGCACCTCGCCGCGCTCCACCGCAAGGCTCACGCCGTCGACCGCGTGCACCGTCTCCTCGGCGATGTCGGCGCCGAGGCGCGCGGCGAGCTTGCCGGCGACGTCGAGCCGCTTGACGAAGCGCTTGGAGACGTTGCGGATTTCGAGGATCGCCGTCATCGCGCGGCGCCCTCGACCGGGAGGCCGTGGCAGGGGTGGTGACAGCGGAAGGCGCGGTCGCCGGCGCGGGTGATCGCCGGCGCCTCGGCGCAGTCGGGCGCGCGGCGCGGGCACCGATCGGCGAAGGCGCAGCCGGGCGGCAGGGCGAGCATGTTGGGCGTCATGCCCTCGATCTGGCGCAGCCGCTCGCCGCGCCGGTTGGCCGAGGGCACCGAGTCGAGCAGGCCGACGGTGTAGGGATGGGCGGGGCGGTCGATCACGTCGTCCACGCCGCCCTGCTCGACGATGCGGCCGGCGTACATCACGGCGACGCGGTCCGCGAGACCGGCCACCACCGCGAGGTCGTGGGTGATCCAGATGAGCGCCGCGCCGGTGCGGCGGCAGAGACTCTGCGCCTGATGGATGATCTGGCCCTGGATGGTGACGTCGAGCGCGGTGGTCGGCTCGTCGGCGATGATCAGCGCGGGTTCGTTGAGGAAGGCGATGGCGATGGCGACGCGCTGGCGCATGCCGCCCGAAAGCTGGTGCGGATAGGCGCTCAGCCGCTCCTCCGGCGCCGGAATGCCCACGAGGCCGAGCGCGTCGCGGGCGCGGGCGCGCGCCTCCTTCGCGCTCACCTTGCGGTGGGCTAGGATCGCCTCGGTCATCTGCGTGTCGATGCGCAGCACCGGGTTGAGCGTCATCATCGGATCCTGGAAGATCATCGCGATCCGGTCCCCGCGCAGAGAACGCATACGCGCCTCCGGCGCGCCGGCGATCTCCTCGCCCTGGAAGCGGATCGAACCCTCCACGATGCGCCCCGGCGGGTCGACGAGGCCGAGGATCGAGAAGCCGGTGATCGACTTGCCCGAGCCGGACTCGCCGACGAGCCCCAGCACCTCGCCGGGGGCGACGCTGAAATCCACGCCGTCCACCGCCTTCACCACGCCGGCGCTGGTGAAGAAATGCGTGCGCAGGTTTGAGACCTCCAGCGCGGCGGTCATCGCTCCAGCCTCGGGTTCAGGATGTCGCGCAGGTGGTCGCCGACGAGGTTGATCGCGACCACCGTGATCAGCAGCGCGAGGCCGGGAAACAGCGAGATCCAGTAGCGCCCCGACATCATGTACTGGAAGCCGTTGGCGATCAGCACGCCGAGGCTCGGCTCGGTCTGCGGCAGGCCGACGCCGAGGAAGCTGAGCGTCGCCTCCAGCGAGATGGCGCTCGCAACCTGCACCGTCGCCACCACGATCAGCGGCGCGAGACAGTTCGGCAGGATGTGGCGGAACACGATGCGGCCGTGGCCGAGGCCGAGGCAGGCGGCGGCCTCGACGTATTCCTTGCGCCGCTCCACCAGCGCCGAGCCGCGCACGGTGCGGGCGTAGTAGGCCCACTGCGCCACGACGAGCGCGAGGATGATCTTGTCGACGCCCTTGCCGAGGATGGCGACCAGCATCAGCGCCACCAGCGTCGCCGGGAAGGAGAGCTGAAGGTCCACGAGCCGCATGATCGCCGCCTCGACCCGCCCGCCGGCATAGGCCGCGATCAGGCCGACCGCCATGCCGATGGCCAGTGCGAGCAGCCCGGAGGCGACGCCCACCGCCAGCGAGATGCGCAGGCCGTAGAGGATGGCGGAGAACAGGTCGCGCCCCGAGCCGTCGGACCCCAGCCACATGGTGTAGCCGGTGAACGCCTCCGCGCCCGGCGGCAGGCGCGCGTCGAGCACGTCCACCTGCCCGAGGTCGTATGGGTTCTGCGGCGTGATCCACGGCGCCAGCGCCGCGAGCACGATGATCGCGACGAGCACGATCAGCGCGGCCGTCGCCACGCGGCTCGCAAGGAACTGCATCGCGAAGCGGGCGAAGGGGGAGGGCGGCGCGGCGGCCCGGCTTGCGGCGGGCGCGCTCATGACGCGGCGTCCTGCAGCCGCACGCGCGGGTCGAGGATCGAATAGAGGATGTCGACGACGAGGTTGATCACGACGAACAGCACCACGACGATCATCAGGTATGCGACCACCACGGGCCGGTCGAGCTGGATGATCGAGTCGATCAGCAGCTTTCCCATGCCCGGCCATGCGAAGATCGACTCGGTGATGACCGAGAAGGCGATCAGCGCGCCGAACTCCAGCCCGATCACGGTCACCACGGGGATCATGATGTTCTTCATCACATGCACCAGCACGATGCGGCGGGTCGAGAGCCCCTTGGCGCGGGCGTACTTCACGTAGTCCTGCTGCATCGCCTCGCGCACGCCGGCGCGGGTCAGGCGGATGGTGAGGCTGATGTTGGTCAGCGCGAGGTTCAGCGCGGGCATCATGATGTGCGTCAGCCCGTCCCAGGTGGCGAGGCTGGTCTCGAAGCCCAGCACGGAGGCCGTGTCGCCGCGCCCGGTGGAGGGCAGCCACCCCAGCATCACCGCGAACACCATTATGAGCATCAGCCCAACCCAGAAGGTCGGCAGCGAGAAGCCGAGGATCGAGCCCGCCATGATCAGCCTTCCCGACCGGCTTTCGGGCCTGAGGCCGGCGTAGAGCCCCAGCGGCACGCCGAGGACCACCGCCATCAGCAGCGAGACCAGCGCTAGCTCCATCGTCGCCGGCATGTGGCGCAGGATCAGCCCCAGCGCCGGCTCGCCGAAGATGAAGGAGCGGCCGAGATCGCCCTGCGCCGCGTTCCACAGGAACAGGCCGTACTGCTCCCAGATCGGCCGGTCGAGGCCGAGGCGGGCGATGGCGGCGGCGATGTCGGCCTGATCGGCGTCGGGGCTGACCAGCATGTAGATCGGGTTGCCGATGACGTTGACGCCGAAGAAGACGATCACCGTCATCAGGAACACGACGAACGCCGCCTGCATCAGGCGCCGGATGATGAAGACGGTCATGGGCCGCGCTCCGTGTGGCGCGGAGCGGCGTCGTCGCCGCTCCGCAAGGCGTCAGGCGCGACGCGTCACTCCTTCACGACGCCCATGGCGAGCGTGTACTCGTCCGTGCGCGCGACGTATTTCAGCCCCTTCTTCGCCGCCCAGGTGTTGACCTGGAAATGCGTGGGGATGATCGCGACGTCGTCGATGGCCATCTCGGTCGCCTCGGCGAGCAGCAGGTCGCGCTTCTCGTCGTCCACGGTGCGCAGGGCCTCGGCGATCTTCGCGTCGACCTCTGGGCTGGAGTAGCGGCCGCGGTTCGACGAGCCCATCCCCGCATCCTTGTCGTAGGTGGCGATGAGCGACTTGAGCGGCGAGGACGCCTCGCCCGAGCCGGCGCCCCAGCCGACGAGGATGAAGCTGAACTCCGGCAGACCGTCCGCGCCGCTGGAGGCGCGACCGAAATAGACCGAGCGCGGCATGGTCTCCACCGCGGTCTCGATGCCCACGCGCGTCAGCATCTGGCCCACCGCCTCGGCGATGCGGGCGTCGTTGATGTAGCGGTCGTTGGGGCCGTGGATGGTCAGGCGGAAGCCGTCGGGATAGCCGGCCTCGGCCAGCAGGGCCTTGGCGCCCTGGGGGTCGTAGGCGACCGGCTGAAGCGTCTTGGATACGCCGAAGAAGCCGTCGGGCAGCACCTGGCCGGCGGGCAGCGCTGCGCCCTCCATCACGCGCTCGACGATGGCGTCGCGGCTGATCGCCATGCTGATCGCCTTGCGCACCCGCAGGTCCTGAAGCGGGTTCGCGATCGACCCGCCGTCCTTCGCCGTCACGAAGGGGCTGTCCTCGCGGAAGTGGTCCAGATGGAAGTAGATCACGCGGTTGGAGACGCCCTGCGACAGGGTGAGGTCGTCGCGCGCCTTCAGCGTCTCGATATCGGTCGTCGGCACCTCGGCGATCATGTCGACGTCGCCCGCCAGCAGCGCCGCGACGCGCGAGGGGTCGGACTTGATGGGGCGATACTCGACCTCGGTCCAGACCGGCTTGTCGCCCCAGTAGTCCTCGTTGCGCGCCATGACGATCTTCTCGCCCGGCGCGTAGCTGACGAACTTGTAGGGGCCGGTGCCGACGGCGGCGGTTCCTGCGTTGAAGTCCTCGGTCGCGGCGCCGCAGCCGGCGCTGTCGGAGATCACCGGGATGGTCGAGATGTCGTTGGCCATCAGCGGGTAGGGCGTCTCGGTCTTGAAGTGCACCGTGTAGGCGTCGACCTTCTCCAGCGTCTTGCCCTTGATGTATGTGCCGTAGCCCGAGGGCGAGTTCGGCACGTTCGGCGCGCGCTCGAAGGTGCACATCACGTCGTCGGCGTCGAAGGCGCTGCCGTCGTGGAAGGTGACGCCCTCGCGCAGCTTGAACTCCCAAGTGAGGTCGTCGATCGGCTTCCACGAGACTGCGAGGCCCGGAACGAGGCGCTGGCGCTCGTCCTGCCCGATCAGGCGGTCGAAGATGTGCGTCGCGATGGCGTTGTTGGGCCCCAGATTGTGAAAGTGCGGATCCATCGAGGTCGGCTCGGAGGCGAGCGCGATGGTGAGCTTCTCGGCCGCCGCCGCGCCGGCCATGGCGCACAGCGCCGCCGCGCCGAGCAGAACTGCCTTGCGTGTCATTGGAAACCCCCTGTTTTTTCGAGTGGCCCGCGCCATTGCGCGGCCGCCGTCTTTGACTTGGCCCCCAGACGATACGGTGCGCAATCGTCATCGCCAAACGGAATGGCCATGCGATAAACTCATAGGCCAATGCCCTCTTCGCGACGGGGGCGCAGGCGGCGGAGCGCCATGCGGGAGACGCGCCACAGCATCCGGGAGTTCGAGGCGCTGCGGGCGCTGGTGACGGCGGGCACGACCGTCGGCGCCGCGCGGCGGCTCGGCGTCTCGCAATCCGCCGTCAGCCGGGCGCTGTCGCAGCTCGAGAGCCGGCTTGGGCGCATCCTCTTCACCCGCAGCGCCGGGCGCATCGAGCCGACCGCCGAGGCGCTGAGCCTGAACGCGACGCTCGACCCCCTGTTCGAGGCGCTGGGCCGCATCGAGGGCGCCGACTGGGCCGAGGCCGAGAGCCGCCCGCTGCGGCTCGCCACGCCTCCGACGCTCGCCCACAACTTCGTGCTGGCGCGGGTTGCGGGGTTTCTGGCGCGCGACGCGCGGCGTCGCGTGCAGGTCGAGATCCTGCCGACCGACCAGATCGTGACCGGCATCGCCGACCAGCGCTACGATCTCGGTCTGACCAGCGCGATGATCCAGTCGGCCGGCGTGCGGCTGGAGCCGTGGCGGCGCTCGCGCGCCGTCTGCGTCATGCCGCCGGGCCATCCGCTCGCCGCGCGCGACGAGGTGACGGCGGAGGACCTGGACGGCGCGCCCTTCGTGCATTTCGTCCGCCGCCTCGGCACGCGGACGCTGCTCGACCAGCTCCTCGCACGGGCGGGCGTGGAGGTGCGGGCGGTGGCGGAGACGGCGACCAACATGGCCTGCGTCGAACTCGTGCGGCTCGGCGCCGGCGTCTCGGTGGTGAACCCGTTCCCGGTGCTGTCGGCGGGGATGGAGGGGGTGCTGGCGCGGCCCTTCCGCTCCGCCATCGTCTATCGCACGAGCTTCGTGCTGGCGACGGACCGGCCGCCGGCCGCACAGGCCCGCGCCTTCATGCGCCACATGCGGCTCGCGACGCCAGCGGACCCCTATTCCGAGCCGATGTGAGCGCGTTCAGCCGTCCCAGGCGGCGTCGGGGTCGAGCGGGAAGCAGGGGCGGGGCAGGCGCTCGAAGGGCCAGCGCTCCAGAACCGGGCTGGTCAGCCCGGCGGTGTCGATCTCGCGCACCTGTTCTGGCGGGAACCATGGCCCGAAGCCGGCGCGGAAATGCCCGCGCGATTTCACGACGACGGTGCGCGCGGCCCCCACGTCGAGCCCGAGCATGTGGAAGAACACCGGGTCGGCGGTCTGCGCGCGGTCGGATATGACGACGAGATCGACGCCGCCGATGCGCAGCGCCGCGGTCGGCCCGAGGTCCATCCGCCGCCCCGCGGTGATGCCGCGCTCGCCGGTCACCTCGCCGTCGCCGAGCGCCAGCACCGTCGCCTCCGCCTCGAACGGCGCGTCCCAGCGCTCCCAGGGCGCGCCTCCGGCGTCGCGGTTGAAGCGCGCGCGGATGGTCGCGCCGACCCCGGCGGCGTGCGCGTCCGCCGCCAGCGCCGGCTCGAAGAAGGAGCCGTAGAGCACGCCCTGCGCCCCCGCGGCGACGAGCGCGGCGAGCAGTTCGGTCGTCCGCCCCGAGCCGCCGCCGCCGGGGTTGTCGCCCGCGTCGGAGAGGATCGCAGGCGGCCGGTCCGTCGCCAGCGCCAGCGCAACCGCGTCGGAAACGGCGTCGAGCCGGCGCACGAAGCGCGCGCGCATCGACCAGGCGCGCCGAGCGATCTCCCGCGCCAGAGCCTCGGCGGCCGCGCCGTCCTCCCGCGCCGTCACCACCACCGAGAGCGTGTTGTCGGCCGTGTCGGAGAAGACGAAGTTGCCGAAGATCGAGACGTTCAGGATCGCCCCGCCAAGCTCCGCCTGCCGGCGCTGGCCGTAGTCGATCAGCTCGCCGTAGGGGCCCGCGGCGGTCAGCAGCGTCACCGAGGCCGGCGTCAGCGGCGGCTTGGCCAGCGCCGCGCGCGGGCGGAGCCCTCCTGCGAGGATGCGCCTCAGCGCGAAGGCCGCCTCCTCGCCGCGCTCGATCATGTCGACGTGCGGGTTGGTGCGGTAGCCGACGATCAGGTCCGT
>CAYGUQ010000006.1:0-12578 GCA_964352995.1 uncultured Rhodobacterales bacterium | reverse complement strand
GGGTCGTCGAGATGGGTCGCGACCATGGCGCCGTGGTTGCAGATCAGCACGGCGTCGACCGGCCCGGCCTCGGCCAGCAGCGCCTCCATGCGCGCGACGGCGGCCTCGAAGACGGCCTCCTCGACCGGCCCCGCCGGGTGGCAGGCGGCGAGCAGGCAGGGGACGGGCGCCCACGGCCCGGTGGCGTCCATGGCGCGCACAAAGGCCGCGAACTCCGGCGCCAGCGACGGGGCGGGGGCGCGGGCCTCGGCGAGCAGCGCCGCGCCTTCCGCCCAGGTCAGCCGCTCGAAGTCGGCGCGGGTGGCGGGCGCCGCGAAGCGGTTGGATTCCAGGATCATGCCCAGCAGGGCGACGCGCGGCGCCATGGTCCGCTATCCTTGCCGGCCGGGAACGCCGGGCTCGCCGAGATCCCACCAGAGGCCGGCCATCATGCCCAGCCCCTCGCGCAGGATCGGCTTCAGCGCGTGCTCGTCGGGCGCGTGCTGCGAGCAGCCGGCGTAGGAATGCGGCACCCAGATCGTCGGCATGCCGAGCACATGGGCGAACTCCTCGTTGGGCAGCGATCCGCCGAGGTTCGGCAGCAGCGCCGGCCGCCGCCCGGTCGTGCGCTCCACCGAGGCCGCGGCCCATCTCGCCCACGGGTCGTCGGGGTCGAGCCGCGTCGCGGTGAAGTGGTTGCGCTCGCTTTCGCGCACCTCGACCATGCCGAAGCCGTGCGCGTCGAACCAGCGCCGCAGCGCAGGAGCGACGTCGTCGCGGTCGGTGCCGACGACGAAGCGAAGCTGGACGCGCGCCGAGGCGCGGGGCTGGATGGCGTTCACCGGGCGCTCGGGCTCGCCGCAGACATAGGCGAGCACGCAGAACGAGTTCCAGCCGAACACCTTCTCCGCCGCCGTCAGCCCCGGTTCGCCCCAGCCGGGGTCGATGGCGGGCCCCTCCGCGGGCGCCTCGACTTCCAGATCGGCCAGCGCGGCGCGCACCGAGTTGCTGAGGCTGTCGGGGCGCCATTCCGGAATGCGGATGGCGCCGTTGGCGTCGGTGACCGAGGCGAGCGCATGGGCGAGGATCAGCCCCGGATCGGCGAGCAGCCCGCCCCAGTTGCCCGAATGGTGCGCGCCGTGGCGCAGGTCCACCGTCAGGTCCATCGTGACGCCGCCGCGCGCGCCGAAGAACAGCGTCGGCCGGTCGGCGGTCAGCCGCGGCCCGTCCGAGGCGATCAGGACGTCGGCCTTCAGCGCCTCGCGCTCCGCCCTGAACAGCGCGCCGAGGCCGGGCGAGCCCATCTCCTCGCCGGTCTCGATCACCATGCGTATGTTGAAGCCGAGCCGCCCCCGCGCAGTAAGCACCGCCTCCAGCGCCGTGATGTTGACGAGGTGCTGGCCCTTGTTGTCCGCCGTGCCGCGGCCGTAGAGCCTGTCGCCTTCCTCGGTGAGAACCCATGGCGAGAGGCCCTCGCGCCAGCGGTCCTCCTGCGCCATCACCGCGTCGCCGTGGCCGTAGGTGAGGACGGTGGGCGCCTCGTCGCCCTCGCGCCGCTCGGCGATGAGGAAGGGGCCGGCGCCCTCGACCGGGTTCGCGACGATGCGGCAGGCGAAGCCGAGCGCCTCCAGCCGCGGGCGCATCGCCTCCTCCAGATAGCGCATGAGCGCCGGCGCGCCGCGCGGATGCTGGCTCTCGGTGGGGATCGCGACGAGCTGGGCGAGTTCGGCGACGAGCGCGCCGCTGTCTAGCGCCGACTGCGCGGCGGCGATGGCGTCCGATCTGGTCATGGGCGTGTCCGGAGATGGGCGGAAGGCGTCAGGCGTCGAGACTGGTGCAGAGCCGCGGCCGGCGCAACCGCGGCCTTTCCCGCCGCGCGGCGACGGAGCACGGCGCAGGGCGGGCCGCGCCGATGCGGCCGGGCGCCCTCTGCCGGGAGTTCGATTCCACCTGTAGAAATGCAAGCTTCGCAGGCCGGTGCGCAGTCCAGATTGGCGCGATTGGCGATTTTCTGCGAACACAGGGTTTCGATTTTTGAAGAGTTGGGTTAAGTTTCGCCACTCATCTCGGAGATCTCGCCTGATTTGACGATCCCCGACCAGTTTTCGGCGCTGAGGCGCTGACAATATTGGCGCGGCGGAGCGTTCCGCGCGCACCAGACAGCGCGAGTCGTCCGACCGACGCTGGAAAGGAAGTACGATGCCGATCAAGCCGCCCGTCACGGAGCTTCCGATCACCGTTGCGCAGGAGGGGTTCTACGAGGGCTTCACCAAGGACGTGACGATCACCGGCAAGCTCGCGGTGGGAGCGCTGATCTTCTGGGCCATCGCGTTTCCGGCCCATGCCGCGTCCGTCCTGCAGGCCGTCAACGGCATGATCCTCGCGACCTTCAGCTACTGGTACGTCTATGCGATGGCGTTCTTCCTGGTGCTGTGCTTCGCGCTGGCGATCGCGCCGGTTTCGGCGAAGCTGCGGCTCGGGCTCGACGACGACCGGCCGGAATTCTCGAACTTCTCGTGGTTCTCGATGATGTTCGGCGCCGGCATCGGCATCGGCATGCTGACCTTCGCCACCGCCGAGCCGATGTACCATTTCGCCAGCAACCCCGCGACGATCATGGGGCTGACCGAGGGCGGAACGGCCGGCAACGTGCGCGACGCCTATGTCTGGTCCTTCACGCACTGGGGCTTCGCGGCCTGGGCCGCCTACGCCGTCGTGGGGCTGTCGCTCGCCTATTTCTGCTATCGCCGCAGCCTGCCGCTCACGATCCGCAGCGCGCTGACGCCGCTGTTCGGCAAGACGCTCTCCGGCCCGCTGGGCCATGCCGTCGACGTCGTGGCGGTGGTGGCCACCGTGCTGGGCGTCGCGCAGACGCTCGGCTTCGGCGTGGAGCAGTTCATCGCCGGGTTGGCGCGCATCGGCGTCGGCGACTGGCTCTACACTATTGGTCCGGACGGCGAGACGTCCTCGTCCACGCTGGCGATCATCCTCGCGCTGGTGGTGATCATGGGGGCCTCGACGCTCTCTGCGCTCTCCGGCGTCGGCAAGGGGATCAAGTGGCTCTCCAATCTCAACATGGGGCTGAGCTTCTTCCTGCTGGCCTTTTTCCTGATCTTCGGCTCGACCTTCTTCGGGCTCAGCGCGCTCTTCCTCGGCATGTTCGACTACGTCGTCTCGATCCCGGGCGCGCTCTTCACGGTGTGGACGCGCGACGGCACCGAGGTCGGCGACGCGCTGGCGAGCTGGCAGGGCGGCTGGACGATCTTCTACTGGGCGTGGTGGATCGCCTTCGCGCCCTTCGTCGGCGTGTTCCTCGCCCGCATCTCGAAGGGGCGGACCGTGCGCGAATACGTGCTCGGCGCCATGATCATCCCTTCGGTGATGTGCTTCGTCTGGTTCGCGCTCGTGGGCGGCACCGCGATCGACCTCGAGCTGACCGGGGTCGCGGGCGGGGCGATCTCCGGCGCCGACCAGTCCGACCAGCTCTTCGCGATGCTCGCGGTGATGCTGGACGAAGGCCTCGCGCTCGTGATGTCGATCATCGTGGTGGTGCTGCTGCTGACCTATCTCGTCACCTCGGCGGACAGCGCGGTGCTGATCATCAACACGATCAACGCCGCCGGCGACGAGGGTCCGAAGGCGCGGATGCACATCCTGTTCTGGGGCGTGGCGCTGGCGCTGGTGGTCGGCGGGCTGATCATCGCCGGCGGGCTCGGCGCGATCCGCACGGCGATGGTCATCGGGGCGCTGCCGTTCAGCTTCGTGATGGTGCTGATGGGCCTCGCGCTCATCAAGGCGATCTACCGCGACAGCCTGCGCCTCAGGCACGGCCTGCCGACCACGCACGAAGCCGTCGCGGCGGCCTGAGGCGGCCGCTGACGCATCTGCGGACTGCGCGGGCGCTGCATCAAGCGGCCGCGCAGGCGGGCTCAGTCCTCCTCAGAGAAACGGCTCGCGAGCCAGTCGGTGAAGGCCAGCGCGGCCGGCTTGCGGGCGCGCACCAGCGGCGTGACGGCGCAGAAGGCCTCCGGCGGGGCCGCCTCCGCCGCGCCCAGCCGCACGAGGCGGCCGTCCTCCAGAAGCTGACCGAGCAGCATCTCCCATCCGAGCGCCACGCCCTGCCCGTCGACCGCCGCGTAGACGGCGTCGGTGTAGGTGCTGAAGCGCAGCGCGCCGTCCTCCGACAGCCGACCGACGCCGGCGAGCGCCCCCCAGCGCCGCCAGCTCAGCCAGCTCGCGTCGGGCCCCTCCGCCCCGATCAGCGGCAGGTCCGCGAGCCGCGCTCCCGCGATCTGCGCCGCGAAGCCGGGCGAGCACACCGGGAAGACGGCGTCGGAGCGCATCGCCTGCACCTCCCCGTCGGCGAAGGGCGGCTCGCTGTAGCGGATCAGCACGTCGACGCCGCCGGCGCGCAGGTCCAACGTCGCGTCCTGGCTCAGCACGCGGATCTTCACGCCGGGATGCTCGGCGCGGAAGGTGGAGAGCCGCGGCAGCAGCCAGAAATGCGAGAAGGCGACCGTCGCCGCGACCGTCAGCGCCTCCGTCAGCTCCGGGCGGCGGATCACCTCGATGGCGTCGGCGATGCGCTCGAAGCCGTGGGCGACCGCCGCCGCCAGCACGGCGCCGGAGGGGGTGAGGTCGACCCGCCGGTGGCCGCGCACGAAGAGCTCCGCGCGCAGCTCCTCCTCCAGAAGCCGGATCTGACGCGAAACCGCCGCCTGGGTGACGCCCAGCTCGCGCGCCGCCAGGGTGAAGCCGCCGAGCCGCGCGGCGGCCTCGAAGGTGGCGAGCTGCCCCAGCGACGGCAGAAGTCGCCGAAACGACATATTGGCCTCCGGAAGCGACACGCATAACCGCAAGTCATGCTAGACGGCATATTTTATAGGATTGCACGGGGATTTGCATCAGCAGATGTATGGTCTGGCGAGAGCCGTGGCGGCCCTCGCCAGACTCAGGATGCACGCCATGCTCGACGCCAGCGCACCGCTCGCCTCATCGATTTCCGAGCTCCTTCGCCTCCGCACGCCCAACCACACGCTGCCGGCCCCTCTCTATACCGGGCAGGCCGCGTTCGACGCCGACATGAAGGCGATCTTCCATGGCGAGTGGATCTGCGTGGGCGTCAGCGGCGACGCGCCCGAGGAGGGCGACGTCTACGTCGTCGACGTCGGCCTGTCCTCGGTGGCGATCGTGCGCGACGACGACATGGGTCTGCGCGCCTTCCACAACGTCTGCCGCCACCGCGGCGCGCGGCTGCTGCCCGCCGGCCGCTCCACCGTCGGCAAGCTGGTGTGCCCCTACCACCAGTGGACCTACGAGCTGACCGGCGAGCTGATCGACGCGCCGCACATGGGCTCGGCCTTCGACCGCGCGACCCACAACCTGAAGCCTGTGCATCTGCGCGACATCGAGGGGCTGCTCTTCATCTGCCTCGCCGAGGAGGAGCCGGCGGACATCGACGAGATCGCCGAGATCCTCGCGCCGCGGCTCGCGCCCTACGGCCTCGCGGACGCCAAGGTGGCGCACGAGACCGAGCTGGTGGAGCTCGGCAACTGGAAGCTGACGATGGAGAACAACCGCGAGTGCTATCACTGCGCGGGCAACCACCCCGAACTCTCCGCCACCTTCGTCTCGGCCGATTTCGGCTACGACCCCGAGGCGCTGAGCGCCGAGGACCTCGCCGAGGCCGAGGCCCACAACGCCCGCTTCCGCGCGACGACCGAGGCGTGGGAGGCCGAGGGCTGGCCCTCGCGCATGGTGGACCGCACCCGCGGCTACGCAACCATGCTGCGCACCCAGCGGCTGGTCATGGGGTCTGGCGGCGAAAGCCAGACGCCTGACGGCAAGATCGCCTGCACGAAGCTGATGGGCGGCATGGACCGGCTCGACCTCGGCGACACCCATGCGTGGATGTCGAACATGTGGAGCCACTTCATGGCCGACCACGGCCTGCTGTTCCTCGTGTTCCCGCTGACGCCCGACCGGACGCTGGTGCGCACCAAGTGGCTGGTGAACAAGGACGCCCGCGAAGGGCTCGACTACCAGCTCGACCGGCTGACCGCCGTGTGGATCGCCACCAACGCGCAGGACGCGCATCTGGTCTCGCTCGCCCATCAGGGCGCGCTGGACGCGGGCTATGTTCCCGGCCCCTACTCGACCTTCACCGAGACGACGCTTGACGACTACATCACCTGGTATGTCGAGCGGATGCAGGCCCACGGCTGGTGAGCGTCGTCGCCTTCAACCTCGCCGAGGTCGAACCCTGGCTCGGCGAGGACTGGGGAAGGCTGATCTGCCGCGCCGCATGGGACGAGACGCCCGACGTCCGCACGTTCCTGCTGGCGCCTGAGAAGCCGGGCCGCATCGCCTTCGCGCCCGGCCAGTTCATGACCTTCCGCGCAGAGATCGACGGCGTCGAGGTTCAGCGCAGCTACACCATCTCCAGTTCGGCCGCGGTCGAGCGGGCGGTGACGATCACGGTGAAGCGCAAGGCGGGCGGGGTGTTCTCCGACTGGCTGCACCGCACGCTGAAGGCCGGCGACGCGATCGACGCCATGGGGCCTGCGGGCGGCTTCGGGCTCGACCGGCCCGGCGAGAAGTGGCTGATGGTCTCGGCGGGTTCGGGCGTAACGCCGATGGCCTCCTCGCTGCGGACCTGCGCCGACCTCGGCCTCGACGTCGACGTCGTCCACGTCCATTGCGCGCGCACGCTGGCGGACGTGATCTACGCGGCGGACTGGCCGTGGCTGCCGCGCCGCCTGCCGCGCGTGCGCACGGAGATCGTGCCGTCCGACGGCGGGCGCGGGCGGCTCGACGCTGAGCGGCTGGCGGCGCTCGTTCCCGACATGGCGGAGCGGCGGGTGCTCTGCTGCGGGCCGGAAGGCTTCATGGCCGACGTGAAGGCGTGGTGCCTCGCGGCCGGCGTCGAGGAGGAGGCCTTCGCGCAGGAGAGCTTCGACTTCTCCGAAGTCGAGCCCGAGACCGCGCCGGCCGCCGAGGGCGCGCCGACGCGCAAGGTCACCTTCGCGAAGTCGGGCTGGAGCTTCGAGGTGGCGGAGGGGCGGACGATCCTCGCCGCGGCCCGGATGGCGGGCGCGCCGATGCCGGCCTCCTGCGCCAGGGGCATGTGCGGCACCTGCAAGACGGCGAAGCTCTCGGGCGAGGTGGCGATGACGCACCAGGGCGGCATCCGCCAGCGCGAGATCGACCGCGGGCTGATCCTGCCCTGCTGCGCCTACGCGCTGACGGACGTGACGCTCGACCGCTGAGGCCGAGGCGCAGGCCGGCCGACGCCCTCGCCCTCTCTCCCGCCTGCGGGAGAGGGCCGGGGCGAGGGCGGGGACGCTTGAGACGGGAGAGAGGCGATGCTCGACGCACGCGCGAAGACCGATCCGCTGCTGCAGCCCTATGCGCTGAAGCATCTGACCCTGCGCAACCGGCTGATCTCCACCGCCCACGAGCCGGCCTACACCGAAGGCGGCCTGCCGAAGGACCGCTACCGCCTCTACCACGTCGAGAAGGCGAAGGGCGGCATCGGCATGACCATGATCGGCGGCTCGGCCTGCGTCGCGCCGGACAGTCCGCAGGCCTTCGGCAACATCGAGCTGTGGCGCGACGAGGCCGTCCACTGGCTCTCGCGGCTGGCGGAGGACGTGCACGCCCACGGCGCCGCCGTCATGATCCAGATCACCCATCTCGGCCGGCGCGGAACCTGGGCGAAGGGCGAGTGGCTGCCGCTGCTCGCGCCGTCGCACATCCGCGAAGCCGCGCACCGCGCCTTCCCCAAGGCGATGGAGGACTGGGACGTCGAGCGCGTGGTCGCCGCCTACGCCGACGCGGCGGAGAAGGTGCAGGCCGCCGGCCTCGACGGTTTCGAGCTCGAATGCTACGGCCACCTCATCGACCAGTTCTGGTCGCCGCTGACCAACCGTCGCGACGACGCCCTCGGCGGGGACCTCGACGGCCGGATGGCCTTCGGAGACCGCGTCATCGAGGCGATCCGCAAGCGCGTCGGCCCGGATTTCATCGTCGGCGCGCGCATGGTCTGCGACGAGCAGCTCGAGGGCGGCATCGACCGCGACGAAGGGCTGGAGATCGCGCGCCGCCTCGCCGCATCCGGCCGGATCGACTTCATCAACGTGATCCGCGGGCACATCGACACCGAGGAGGGCCTGAGCCGCGTCATCCCCGGCATGGGCGAACGCTCTGGCCCGCACCTGGATTTCGCGGGCGAGGTGCGGCAGGCGGCGCGGATCACGACGATGCACGCGAGCCGCATTCAGGACGTCGCCACCGCGCGCCACGCCGTCGAGGCCGGCAAGCTCGACCTCGTCGGCATGACCCGCGCCCACATGGCCGACCCGCACATCGCGCGGAAGATCATGGAGGGCCTTGAGGCGGAGATCAGGCCCTGCGTCGGCATGGGCTACTGCATCGACAGCATCTATCAGGGCGAGGCGGTGTGCATCCACAACCCCGCGACCGGCCGCGAGGCGACGATGCCTCACGTCGTCGCGCGCTCCGAAGGGCCGAGGCGCAAGGTCGTGGTGATCGGCGCCGGGCCCGGCGGGCTCGAGGCCGCGCGGGTGGCCGCCGCCCGCGGCCATGCGGTGACGCTGTTCGAGGCTGCGGACGAGCCCGGCGGGCAGGTGCGGCTGACCGCGGCGCTGAAGCGGCGGCGCGAGATCCTCGGGATCATCGACTGGCGCGTCGCGGAATGCCAGCGCCGCGGCGTCGACATGCGCCTCAACGCGTGGGCGGAGGCGGAGGACGTCATGGCCGAGGGGCCGGACGTCGCCATCGTCGCCACCGGCGGGCTGCCCTACACCGGTTTCCTGACCGAGGGCGAGGCGCTTGCGACGACCTCGTGGGACATCCTCTCCGGGGCCGCGAAGCCGGCGCGCGACGTGCTGGTGTTCGACGACAACGGCGCCCACGCCGGCCTCACCGTGGCGGAGTTTCTCGCCGAGGCCGGCTCGCGCGTCGAGATCGTCACGCCCGAGCGCACGCTCGGCCCCGACGTCGGCGGCACCTCGTTCCCGCCCTATTTCCGCGCCTTCTCCCGCCACGGCGTGCGCACGTCCCTGAACCTGCGGCTGCGCGGCGTGCGGCGGGAAGGCAACCGCCTGCGGGCCCTGCTCTGGGACGAGTACGGCGAGACGACAGTGGAGCGCGAGGTGGATCAGGTCGTCGTCGAGCACGGCGCGACGCCGCTCGACGACCTCTACTTCGCGCTGAAGGACGGCTCGTCGAACCGCGGCGCCGTGGCGATGGACGCGTTTCGCGAAGGTCGCGCGCAGCCGCTCGCGGAGGGATACGCGCTGTTCCGGATCGGCGACGCCGTCGCCAGCCGCAACATTCACGCCGCCGTTTACGACGCGTTGCGCCTGACAAACGCGCTCTGATGGCGCACTCTGCGCGCGGGGCGCGAGTTTCAGCCCCGTGTCTTTGGGAACTGGCTGACGATGAGCCGGGACGACGAGGGTCTGGATGTTGCGCGCGCTTTCGCTCCGGCGTTCCTCGCCCAGGGCAGGATGCCGCCGTTCGTGCGGTGGTCGCCCGCCGATCTTGAGCTCGCCCATCCAGTTTTCGCGCGCTTCGCGGCGCATCTGCGCGACGCGGCGGACGCGGAGGGCAGGCTGTGGCGCCGCTCCATCGACGTCGCGACCTTTCCCGGCGTGCGCGACTGGCTGATGCTGCTGGAGCGCGACGATCCCGCAAGCGACCTGCGATACCGCCATTACGGCGCCGGCATCGCCGACCATTTCGGGCGTGACATGACCGGCCAGTCGCTGAGGGCGTTCGGCGGCCACATCTCCGACTTCTTCGAGGCGCTCTACGCGGAGACGGCGCGTCGGCGCGAGATCGTGCTGAGCGTGCACGAACCGCCCGCGGGCGTCTTCGTCTCGCGCTGGCGCCGGCTGCTTGCGCCGCTTCTGGACGACGACGGCGAGGTCAACGCCTTCGTCGGCGTGAACATTCCTGAGAACGACCTGCGCGCAGGTCTCGACATCGTGCCGGACCCGGTGCTGGTGGCCGACGGCGCCCAGAGGCTGCACTACCTGAACCGGGCCGCGCGCGACCTATTCGGCCTCGCGCGGTTCGAGATGCCGCGGCTGACGCTGCTGGAGGCGACCGGCGTCGAACTTGACCTCTCCGCCACGCCGGAGGAGATGGTGGGCCGCAACGCCGTGACCGACAGCGTGCACTTCACCTTCAACGGCGCGATCGCGCAGCGCTGCATGGTCACGACCAGCGGCGTCGCGCTGCGCGGCAGATGCTACTACGTCGTCATGGTGCGCCTGCTCGACGCCTGAAGCAGCGCCGTCGCGGCGCTGCTTGCCGCACCGCCGCCCCGGAGCTATAGGCGGGCGCGACGCGCCATCGTTGCGCCCGTTTCCGCGAAAGGTTCGACCATGGCCAAGATCAACGGCAACGAAATCCGCCCCGGCAACATTCTGGAGCACGACGGCGGGCTGTGGATCGCCGTGAAGACCGATCACGTGAAGCCCGGCAAGGGCGGCGCCTTCGCGCAGGTCGAGCTCAAGAACATCCGCGACGGCCGCAAGCTCAACGAGCGGTTCCGCTCCGCCGACAAGGTCGAGCGCGTGCGCCTTGAGCAGAAGGACCAGCAGTTCCTGTACCAGCAGGATGAAATGCTGGTGTTCATGGACGCCGAGACGTTCGAACAGATCGAGCTGCCGGCCGACATCCTGGGCGACCGGCGGCCGTTCCTGCAGGACGGGATGACCGTGACGATCGAGTACCACGAGGCCGAGGCGCTCAGCGCGGCCCTGCCGGAGAAGGTGGTCTGCGAGATCGCCGAGACCGAACCGGTGGTGAAGGGCCAGACCGCCGCCAACAGCTTCAAGCCCGCGACGCTCGACAACGGCGTCCGCGTGATGGTGCCGCCCTTCGTCGGCGCCGGCGAGCGCATCGTCGTCAACACCGAGACCTTCGAGTACGTCGAGCGCGCCTGATCCTGCGCCGGCCGGTCCGCACGCGGCGCTTGATGGGCGTCGCGACGCCGGTTAGAGGAGCCGCAGGCCGGTGTAGCTCAGTTGGTAGAGCAGCGCTCTTGTAAAGCGAAGGCCGGGGGTTCGAGTCCCTCCACCGGCGCCATCGCCCCTACCGCCCCATCGAGAGCACGCGCTCGGCCAGGGTCTCGGACCTGTGGCCGAGGTTCCATGCGCGCAGATAGGCCTCGTCCGCCTCCGGGCGCCTGCCCAGCCGGTCGAGGATGGCGCCCCGCTCAAGCTCCGGCTCCGGCCACTCGGGGCGCAGGGCGACGGCGCGCGCGATGTCCTGCAACGCCGCCTCCGGGTCACGCTCGGCGAGCAGGCGCGCGCGATAGAGCCGCGCCGCGGCGTCGCCCGGATCGTCGCGGATCAGCGCGCCGATGACCGCCGCGGCTTCGGCCTCGCGCCCCAGCACGCCGAGAGCCAGCGCGCGGTTGTAGCGCAGCGCCCGGTCGGAGGGCTTTCGCGAAAGCGCGCGCTCGAAGTCCTCCAGCGCGCCGCCCGGATTGCCGGCGCGCAGACGGAACGCGCCGCGCCCCGCGCGCATGTCGGGGTCTGACGGCGCGGCGTCCACGGCGCGGTTCCAGTCGACTGCGGCCTCCCCCACGCGGCCCAGTGCGGCGCCGGCGTCGGCGCGGCCTGCGTGGCCGAGCGCCGAGCCCGGCGAGAAGCCGAGCGCGGCGTCGTAGGCGCGCAGGGCGCCTTCCGCGTCGCCGAGCTCCAGCAGCGCCGCGCCGAGATTGAGCGCCGCGGCCGCTCTTTGCGTGCTCGTGATGTCCTCCGACGCCATCGCCCGAGAACAGGTCCGCACGAGTTCGTTCGCGCTCACGTCGGCGCGGCCGCAGACCGACAGGAAGGCCGCGCCCTGGGCGAGGGCGCCGCCGCCCGCGAGGCAGGCTGCGGCGACGAGCGCCGCCGCGGCGACATGACCGGCGGGGCGTTTCGGCTCGGCCGGCGCGTTCTTTCGGACGGTCTGGAACATCCCGGGATTATGGGCGTTGCGCGACGGATCACAAGCCGCCGCCCCGGCGCGGCGCCCGCGCGGGCTTGACCGCGGCCGTCGATCCGGCCGAGCGTCTGCTCCGCCGTCAGGGAGATCGTCGACCATGCCAACCGCCCCCGTCCAACCGCAGGGCGCCGCCGACGCGGCGCTCGCGGCGAACCTGCGGGGCGCGGGGTGGATGCTGCTTTCCGTGGTCGGCGCCACGGGCATGACCGTCTTCGTGCGCCAGCTGACGCCGGAGCTGCACACGTCCATGATCGCCTTCCTGCGCTCGGTGGTGGGTCTGCTGTTCCTCGCGCCCCTGCTGCTGCCCGGCAAGGCCAGCGCCCGGCCCCGCATCCCGTCGCCGCTCTCGCTGAAGCGGCCCGGCCTGCATCTGATCCGGGGGCTGCTCATCGCGGTCGCGATCAATCTGGGCTTCTACGCGATCTGGACGCTGCCGCTGGCGGTCGCGACGATCCTGTTCTTCCTCGCGCCGGTCTTCTCCACCATGCTGGCGCCGCTGATGCTGGGCGAGCATGTCGGGCCGCGGCGATGGGTTGCGGTCGGCGTGGGATTTCTGGGCGCGCTGGTGGTGT
>CAYGUQ010000005.1:0-29669 GCA_964352995.1 uncultured Rhodobacterales bacterium | reverse complement strand
CATCAGCTTGGCGAACTCCATCGAGCCCAGCCGCGCGAAGACCGGCGGCACGGGCGCCCAGGCGAACATCGTCGCGGGCGGGGCGGGCAGGGACCAGCCGGCCTTGGCCATGGCGTCCACCAGCACGTCGCGTCGAGCGTGATAGATTCCGCGGATCTCCGCCACGCACTCCTGCGGCCCGTTCAGCGCGGCGGCGGCGGCCACCTGGACAGGCGTGAAGGCGCCGTAGTCGAGGTAGCTCTTGATCCGCGTCAGCGCGTCGATCAGCCGGCGGTTGCCCACCGCGAAGCCCATCCGCCAGCCCGGCATCGAGTAGGTCTTGCTGAGCGAGGTGAACTCCACCGCGCAGTCCTTGGCGCCGTCGACCTGGAGGATCGAGGGCGGCGGATTGCCGTCGAAATAGATCTCGGCGTAGGCGAGGTCGGACAGCACCCAGATCCCGTGCTTCTTCGCGAAGCGCACCACCTCGGCGTAGAAGTCGAGATCGCAGACCTGCGCCGTGGGGTTGGAGGGAAAGCTGACGATCAGCGCCGAGGGCTTCGGCACCGAGTGCATCACGGCGCGGTCTAGTGCGCGCAGATACTCCTCTGGGTCGAACCGGCCCTCGTGCAGCGCCGGGATGTGGCGCAGCGCGGCGCCGGCGATCATGAAGCCGTAGGGGTGGATCGGGTAGCTGGGGTTCGGCGACAGGATCACGTCGCCCGGCCCGGTGATCGCCATGGCGAGGTTGGCCAGCCCCTCCTTGGAGCCGAGCGTCGCGACAATCTCGGCGTCGGGGTCGAGCGTCACCCCGAAGCGTCGGGCGTAATAGCCCGCCTGCGCGCGGCGCAGCCCGGCGATGCCCTTCGAGGCGGAGTACCGGTGCGTGCGCGGGCGCTTCACCGTCTCGATCATCTTGTCGACGATGTGGGCGGGCGTATCCATGTCGGGGTTGCCCATGCCGAAGTCGATGATGTCGACGCCGGCGGCCCGCCGCTCCGCCTTCAGCCGGTTCACCTCGGCGAACACGTAAGGCGGCAGTCTCTTGATGCGATAGAATTCCTCGGCCATGGCCGCACCCCCGGAGCCGCCGCGAGCCGTCGCGGCGGTGACGCGGACTTGTAGCGCCGTCGCCGCCGCGCGCCAAGCGGCGGGCCGGCGCGCATCCTTCCCATGGGAGCGCGGCCCCGTTCGCATGTCGCGCGGCGGCGCCTATGTCTGGATTGCGCGGCCGGCCTTGGGCATGATCGCGCAGGGGCGCTCATGGGAGGTTGAAGGTGCAGACGGCGCAGGCGCGACATGGCGGAAACTACTCGCCGGCCGAGCGGCTGGCGGACGCCGTGGTCCACTGGGCGGGGCTGGGGCTGGCGCTCGCCGCGATCCCGGTTCTGGTCACGGTGTCGGCGCTGCTGCTGGGCGAGCCGCCGGTGATCGCCGCGGTCTCGATTTACGCCGCCGCGCTGCTGGCGATGATCGCCGTCTCGGCCGCCTATCACCTCAACCCCGGCTCTCCGTGGCGCGAGGCGCTGAGGCGCTGCGACCACGCCACCATCTACCTGAAGATCGCCGCGACCCAGACGCCCTTCGCCGCGATGATCGGCGGCGAGCGCATCGGCTGGGCTCTCGCCGCCATCTGGTTCGCCGCGCTCGCCGGGGCGGCGGGCAAGCTGCTGGCGCCGCACGCGATGCGCCGCGTCGCCCTGCCGCTCTACCTCGTGCTCGGCTGGGCGGGCCTGACCCTGATGTGGCCGGGCGAGAACAGCCGTCCGCTCGGCGCGCCCACGACGCTGCTGATCGTGATCGGCGGCGCGCTCTACTCGGTGGGCGTTGTCTTCTTCCTCTGGGAGCGGCTGCGCTTCCATAACGCGATCTGGCACGGCTTCGTGCTGGTCGCGAGCTTCGTTTTCTACAGCGCCGTGCTCACCGAGATCGGGATGCGGGCCGCCGCCCAGCCCTGAGCCTCCAGTCCTGAGCCTAGAGCCCCGACGCTACTGCTCTGCGTCCCGCTCGGCGCGCGCGCGGCGCAGCGCGGCGGCCTCGGTCTGCAGCGCCTCCACCTCGAACACGGGAGCCGAGACGCGCGCGGCCTCCTCGCGCATCACGGCGGCCTCGACGGTGAGGTCGCGCACGATGGCCTCGCCCTCGGCGGGGTCTGGCTGCGGGCCGAGCGCGCGGCCGGTTTCTGCGGCCGCGGCGAGGTCTGGCCAGGGCGCGTCGCCGGCGTCGGGGATCTCCACGTCGGGAAAGAACCGCAGCGCGTCGGCGTCAACGCAGGCGCAGAGCGCCATGGCGACGGCGAGCGCCGGAATGTGCGCGGCGACCCTCTGAAACTGCCGCATCGGCCTTCTCCCCGTTGCCTATGTCGGCGCGCTCTTGTAGCCCCAAAGGCGAGCGCGACGCCAGCGACGGACCCCGGAGCAGAAGGGCCGCGCGGCGCCCCGCGAACGCCACCTGGGAGGCCGGCATGACGACCCCGACGCAACAGACCATCGATCACGGCGCGCCAAAACCCTTCGCGACGCCGGAAGAGCTCGCGGCGCTCGCATCCGACAGCGCCGACTTCGCCGCCAACATGGCCAAGGTCGTGGAGCGGGCCTCCGAAGTCTGGTCGAAGTTCGCCGGCGCGAACATCGCCGACGCGCACCCGATGCACGCCGATCCGCTCAATGTCGCGCCCGCCTTCGCCGAACTCGGCCAGAGCTGGCTGGAGCACCCGCAGGAGATGGGCGACGCCGTCATGCGCCTGTGGCTGCGCCAGGCCGAGCTCTGGCGGCGGGCGACGATGAAGATGTGGGGGCTTGACGAGGAGCCGCTCGTCCAGCCGGCGCCCGGCGACAAGCGCTTCAAGGACGAGGACTGGTCGAAGAACGTCGTCTTCGACTACGTGAAGCAGTCCTACCTGCTGACCTCCGGCTGGATCATGGACACGGTCCACAACGTCGGCGACCTCGAGGAGCGCGATCGCCGCAAGGTCGAGTTCTACACGCGCAACTTCGTCGAGGCGATGTCGCCGGCGAATTTCGCCCACACCAACCCCGAGGTGCTGCGCGAGACCTTCAGGCAGAAGGGCGACAACCTCGCCCGCGGGCTGGAGAACATGCTGCGCGACCTCGACCGCGGGAAGGGCAACCTGCTGATCCGCCAGACCGATCTCGACGCCTTCGAGGTCGGCCGCGACATGGCGACTACCGAAGGCTCGGTGGTCTACGAAAACAGCCTGTTCCAGCTCATCCAGTATGCGCCGACAACGGAGACCGTGCACAAGACGCCGCTGCTGATCGTGCCGCCGTGGATCAACAAGTTCTACATCCTCGACCTCAACGAGAAGAAGTCGATGGTGCGCTGGCTGGTCGCGCAGGGCTGGACGGTGTTCGTCATGTCCTGGGTCAACCCCGACGAGGCCCAGAAGGACGAGACCTGGGAAAGCTACATGACCAGCGGCGTCTTCACCGCGCTGGAGAAGGTGCTGGAGGAGACCGGGGCCCCGAAGGCGCACATGGCCGGCTACTGCATCGGCGGCACGATGCTCGGCACGAGCCTCGCCCACATGGCCGCGCGCGGCGACGGCCGGGCGGCGTCGGCCACCTTCTTCACGACGCAGCTCGACTTCACCGACGCGGGCGAGCTTCAGGTGTTCGTCGACGGCGAGACGCTGAAGGTCCTCGAAGAACGCATGGACGAGGGCTATCTGCCCGCCGAGAGCATGGCGACGGCGTTCAACATGCTGCGCGCGTCGGACCTGATCTGGAGCTTCGTCGTGCAGAACTACCTGCTCGGCAAGGACCCGTTTCCCTTCGACCTGCTGTTCTGGAACTCCGACAGCACCTGCATGCCGGCGCGGGTGCACCGCTTCTATCTGGACAGCTTCTACAACGCCAACCGGCTCGCGACGGGCGACATGAAGCTCGGCGGCGAGCGGCTGGATCTCGGGCGCGTGTCGCTGCCGGTCTACCATGTCGCGACGAAGGAGGATCACATCGCGCCGCCGCAGTCGGCCTATCGCGGCGCGCGGCTGCTGGGCTCGAAGGATGCGACCTTCATCCTGTCGGGCTCGGGCCATATCGCCGGCGTGGTGAACCCGCCCGCCGCGAAGAAGTACCAGTACTGGACGCGCAAGGGCATGGCGGAGCGGGAGCTCGAAGGCTGGGCCGAGGCCGCGACGGAGACCGAGGGCTCGTGGTGGCCGGACTGGGACGCCTGGCTCGCAAAGCGCGGCGGCGGCAAGGTCGCCGCGCGCGAGCCCGGCGCCAAGCTTGGGGTGATCGAACCGGCGCCGGGCCGCTACGTCAGGAAGCGCTTCGACCGGTCCTGATTCTGCCGCGCGGTTCGGTCCGTTGCGCGACCCTCTCGCGGCGGAGGGAGAAAGGCTTGAGATGCTCAGGGTCGCCACCGTCGGTTATGAGGGCGCCTCGCTGGCCGAGGTGATCGACCGCCTGCGCGCGGCGGGCGTCGAGGTCGTCGCCGACGTGCGCGCGGTGGCCTCGTCGCGCCGCGCCGGCTTCTCCAAGACAGTGCTGCGGGAGAGCCTCGCCGAGGCCGGGATCGGCTACGTCCACTTCCGCGACCTCGGCACGCCGAAGCCCGGCAGGGACGCCGCCCGCAAGGGGCGCGTGGCCGAGATGCGCGCCATCTTCGCCGATCACATGAAGGGCGAGGCGGCTCAGGCGGCGCTGCTCGCGCTGCGGCGGCAGGCGGCCGAGGCGCGGGTGGCGCTGCTCTGCTTCGAGGCGGAGGCCGCGGGATGCCATCGCCGCGCGCTGGTGGAGATGCTGGGCGCCGCGGCGGACGATCTGTGAACCCTCAGCCGCCGAAGCTTCCGAACGTCGCGAGGTCGATGTCGGAAACCTCGCGCAGCAGGCCGAGGAAGCCCCGCGCCTGACGCTCGGCGGTAAGTCGACCCTTCTCCGCCGTCGCCAGATGCGCCTCGCCCACCACGCCGGCGGGGTTGAGGTCGGACGCGATCCAGCCATAGGCGAGCGGGCCGGTGGGCCGCAGCGCGCCCGTCATCGCCTCGGCGCTGGAGGCGAAGTCGCGCGCCGCGTCCATCGCCACGAGGTCGGGGCGGAAATGCAGCATCAGCGAGGTCTCGACGTCGCCGCCATGGATGCCGAAGGTCCGCTCGCGCTCGGAAAAGAGGCCGTCCGGCGTTCCGAAGGCCATCCAGTGCGCGCGGGCGACGAACATGCCGGCGCGCACGCGCAGTTCGCGCGCCACGATCCCCACCACGTCGACGTTGCCGCCATGGGCGTTGACGACGACCAGCTTGCGCAGCCCGGCGCGCGCGACCGACAGGCCGATCTCGACCCAGAGCGCCGTCGCGAGTTCCGCCGGAATGGTCAGGGTCCCCGGCGCGTGCAGATGCTCGTTCGACTTGCCGACCGCCTGCGTCGGCAGCAGCAGGAAGTCGAGCGCGTCCGGCGCCAGCGCCAGCGTCGTGCGCAGCATCCCTTGGGCGATCTCGGCGTCGGTCGAGACGGGCAGGTGCGGGCCGTGCTGCTCGATCGCGGCGACCGGCAGCACGGCCACGGCGCGGGCGGGGTCGAGCGCGGCGAAGTCTGCGGTGCGGAGGTCGCCCCAGAAGCGGGCGCGGCGCGGCTCGGTCATGCGGCGGTCTCCTGCGGCGCGGGCTGCGTCGGCCGGGGAAAGAGGCTGAGGAAGGCGGGGGTGAGGTACATCGGCGCCTGATAGCAGCCGATGAAAAGCAGCAGCGGCGCCATGGTCTCCTCGGGCAGGGCGGTCAGGAACAGCGCCATGTTGCGGTTGCCGGCGACCACGGTGACGGCGGTGCGCTCGGCGGGAGGGCCGATGCGGCCCGCGGCGAGCCAAGCGGCCGTCTGGAGACCGAAATTCGCGGCGACCGCGAGCGCGAGCACGGCGAGCAGTTCTCCCGGCCGCTGCGTCAGGGCCGGCCCGACGGCGGACATCAGGCCGATCACCATCAGCGCAAGCCCGATCACCGACAGCCCGTCGATGTTCGCCAGCGCCCGCGGCGTCGTCTCGCGCAGGAACAGCCGGCGGGTCAGCGCCGCCATCGCCGCCGCGCCGGCGATCACCGCCAGCAGTCGCGCCGACGCGCCGAGCACCGCCTCCGCCGTGCCGAGCGCCGGGACGAGCCAGAACACCGGCAGCGCGGTCAGCGGCAGCAGCGCCGCCCCGACCGCGAGCAGCCGCAGCGCCGGCGCCGGGTCGGCGCCGCTCAGCGCCGTGATGCTGGGCGCGCCGGAGATCGTCGGCGCCGCAAGCATCAGCACCAGCGCGAGCGGAATCGGCCCGGAGACGCCGGTCGCCGCGAAGGCGAGCGCGAGCGCGACCGGCATGGCGAGCTGCAGCGCGAGCGCGGCGCCCCCGGCGCGCAGCAGCGGCCCGCGCGCCATCTGCGCCGCCAGCGGCCCGATGCGCAGGGCGACGAGATAGAGCATCGCGGCCGTCGTCTCGGGCAGCAGCGGGCGCATGAAGGCCGCGAAGTCCGGCAGGCCGACGCCGAGCAGCAGGCCGACCGCCAGCCCCCAGCGGCCGTTTCGCGCGACGAAGGCGAGCGCGCGGCTGACGGCGGTCATCGCGGCGTCCCCTCGACCGGCGCGGCGAAGCGGCGCGGCGAGAGGCCGGCCTGGAACCAGCAGACGAAGTCGACCATCGAGAAGACCGGCAGGCCCGTAGCGGCGCGGATGTCCGCGGCATAGGGCGTCATGTTGGTGCACTCCAGCACGATGGCTCCGAGGTCGGGGTTGGCGGCGTGCAGCGCGCGCGCGGCGTCCACGTTGTCGGCGCGCGCGGCCTCAACGTCGAGCGTCGGGGCGTCGCCGAGGATGGCGCGGGTGAACTCGCGGCCGCCCTCTGTCGAGCCGATCGGCGTGTCGGCGGGTGCGCCGGCGGCCGCGAGATGCTCCGCGGTCAGGGTGGAGCCCGAAATCGTCAGCACGCCGACGCGCCGGCCCGGCGGGAGCACGCGGGCGGCCATGGCCACCTGCATCAGCGACGACGTCGCGACCGGCGCGCCGAGCGCCTCGGCCAGCGCCGGCTGCATCGTCGACAGGAAGCCGCAGTTCGTGACGATCCCGTCGGCGCCGTCGGCGAGCAGCTCCCGCCCGGCCGCGACGAAGGCGTCGAGCAGCCCCGCCGCGCCGCCGAGAACGACGCGCTCCGGGCTCGCCCCGCCTACGACGCGATAGAGCACGGGGAACGGAAAGCTCGCCGCGTGGCCCATGTCGCCGGGAATGCGCGGAAAGCGGGCGTGCAGCATCAGCACGCCGACCGCCGCCCCATAGATCGCCTTGCCGCCCGTCGCCAGAACCATGCGCGCCTCCGCGCCCTGCTTCCCATGGCTCGACGGGCCGCCGCAAGCGCTTGACCGACGCGCGTGGGTGGAGAACGTTGACGTTGGAGCAGGCGAGGGCGGCGATGGCGGACGGCGGCGGCGAGTTGCGCGGCGGGGGCGGAATGGTCGCGGTGATCGGCGCCGGGATCGTCGGCGTCGCGACCGCGCTGCACCTGCTGCGGGCCGGGCGCGCGGTGACGCTGATCGACCGCGGCGAGCCGGGCGCGGCGACCGCGACGAGCTACGGCAACGCCGGCGTGCTGGCCGCGTGCGCTGTGGTGCCGGTGACGGTGCCGGGCATCCTGGCCAAGGCGCCCCGGATGCTGCTCGACCGCGACCAGCCGCTGTTCCTGCGCTGGCGGCACCTGCCGGCGCTGGCGCCCTGGCTCGCGCGCTACCTTTCCCACGCCACCGAGGCGGAGACGAAGCGGATCGCGGCCGCGCTCACGCCCATCATCGGCGACAGCCTCGCCGACCATCAGGCGCTGTCGGAGGGCACGCCCGCCGCGCGGTTCGTCGTTCCGGCGCATTACCTCTTCGCCTACCGCGACCGCGCGGCCTTCGAGGGCGACGGCTTCGTCTGGGCCGTCCGCGCCGCCAACGGTTTCGCGTGGGAGACGCTGGAGGGAGAAGCGCTGCGGGCGGCGGAGCCCGCGCTCGGGCCCGACATGGGCTTCGGCGTGCGGCTCGACGGCCATGGCCGCATCTCCGACCCCGGCGCCTATGTCGCGGCGCTGGCGCGAGAGGCGCAGCGGCTCGGCGCGCGCGTCGTGCGCGGCGCCGTGGAGGACGTGGCGACGGAGGCCGGCCGCGTCGTCGGCGTGCGGGTGGGCGGCGAGACGATCCCCTGCGCCGCCGTCGCGCTGACGGCGGGCGCATGGTCCGGCCCGCTGGCGCGGCGGCTCGGCGTCTCGGCGCCGCTGGAGAGCGAGCGCGGCTACCACATCGAGCTATGGGGGCCGTCGGCCATGCCGCGCGGACCGGTGATGGTGACGGCCGGCAAGTTCGTCGCCACGCCGATGGAGGGACGGCTTCGGCTGGCGGGCGTCGTGGAGTTCGGCGGGCTCAAGGCCGGCCCTTCGCGCGCGCCGCTGGACATGTTGCGCCGGCACGTCCGCCGCGCCTTTCCCGCGTTGCGCTGGGAGCGCGAGGAGGAGTGGATGGGCCACCGCCCGGCGCCGGCCGACAGCATTCCGCTGATCGGCCCCGCGCCGGCGGTCTCGGGCGCATGGCTCGGCTTCGGCCACCACCATGTCGGGTTGACGGGCGGGCCGCGCACCGGGCGGCTGCTGGCGCAGATGATCGCCGGCGAACGCCCCAACATCGACCTCGCGCCCTATGCGCCGGCGCGCTTCGCGATCGCATGAACACGAGAAGTCCAATGGGAGAGGACAGATGAAAGCACCCTTCGCGCTCGCGGCCGTTCTGGTCGCTCCGGCCTTCGCCGCGCCCTTCGCCGCCCCCGCGCTGGCGGAGACCTGGGACATGCCGCTCGCCTACTCCGCCACCAACTTCCACTCCGAGAACGCCGCCAAGTTCGGCGCCTGCGTCGGCGAGAAGACCGGCGGCGCGCTGGAGATCGTGACCCACCCGTCGGGCTCGCTCTACAAGGGCGACGAGATCAAGCGCGCGGTGCAGACCGGGCAGGCCAACATCGGCGAGCGGCTGCTCTCCGCCCACGCCAACGAGAACCCGCTCTACGGCGTCGACAGCATCCCGTTCCTCGTCGGCTCCTTCGACGAGCACGAGGAGCTGTGGAAGATCGCCGGGCCGAAGGTCGCCGAGAAGCTGGCCGAGGACGGTCTGCACTATCTCTATTCGGTCGCGTGGCCGCCGCAGGGCCTCTACTTCAACAAGGAGGTCGATAGCGTCGCCGACATGGCGGGGCTCAAGTTCCGCGCCTACAACACCGCCACCGCGAAGCTGGCGGAGCTGACCGGCATGGCGCCGGTGCAGGTCGAGGCCGCCGAGCTCAGCCAGGCCCTCGCGACCGGCGTGGCGGAGGCGTTCATCTCCTCCGGCGCGACGGGCTACGACCGCAAGGTCTGGGAGCAGCTGAGCCACTTCTACACCGTCGACGCCTGGCTGCCGCGCAACGCCGTCTTCGTGAACCAGGGCGCGTGGGACGCGCTGGACGACGCGACCCGCGCCGCGCTGAACGACTGCGCCGAGCAGGCGAGGATCGACGGTCTCGCCGCCTCGCGCGCCTACACCGACTTCACGATCGACGGGCTCAAGGCGGGCGGCATGATCGTCGCGCCCGCCGGCCCGGAACTCGTGGAGGGGCTCAAGGCGGTCGGCGCGGCGATGACCGAGGAATGGCTCGCCGAAGCCGGCCCGGAGGGCGCCGCGATCATCGACGCCTTCAACAACCGGTGAGCGCAGCGGCGGAGGCGTCGCCTTGAGCGGCGCGCTGCGCGGCCTGCGCCGCGCTCTCGACGGGCTCTATCTCGCCGGGGGCGTGGTCGCCGCAGTCTTCCTCGTGGCGATCCTGCTCATCATCGTCGGCCAGATGGTCGCGCGCTGGGCGGGGCTGAGCTTCCCCGGCGCCGCCAACTACGCCGGCTACTGCATGGCGGCGGCGTCGTTCTTCGGCTTCGCCCATGCGCTGAACCATGGCGCGCACATCCGCGTCTCGATCGTGCTCACCGCGCTGGGGCCGCGGGCGCGGTGGCTGGACGCCGCCTGCTTCGGGCTCGGCGCGGTGATCGCCACCTACCTCGCGCGCTACGCGATCGTCGCGACGCAGTGGTCGATCAAGTTCAAGGACGTGAGCCAGGGCCTCGACAAGACGCCGATCTGGATACCGCAGCTTGCGATGTGCGTCGGCGCGGTCCTGCTCGCCCTCGCGTTCTGGGACCATTTCGCGCGCGCCCTGCTGACGGGTGACAGCGGCGTGCGGGCCGAGAAGGCGGAGGGCGCCGATGGCTGAACTCGCTCCCGTCGCCATCTTCCTCGTCGCGCTCTTCGCGCTGCTCGGCGCGGGCGTCTGGGTGGGGCTGGCGCTGATCGGCGTCGCCTGGGTCGGCATGGAGCTCTTCACCAACCGCCCCACCGGCGACGCGATGATCACGACGATCTGGGGCGCCTCGTCGTCCTGGACGCTGACGGCGCTGCCGCTCTTCATCTGGATGGGCGAGATCCTCTATCGCACGCGGCTGAGCGAGGACATGTTCCGCGGCCTCTCGCCATGGCTCGCGCGGCTGCCGGGGGGGCTGATCCACACCAACATCGTCGGGTGCACCGTTTTCGCGGCCGTCTCCGGCTCGTCGGCGGCGACGCTGACGACGGTGGGCCGCATGTCGATCCCCGAACTGCGCCGCCGCAACTATCCCGAACGCATGGTGATCGGCACGCTGGCCGGCGCCGCGACGCTCGGCCTGATGATACCGCCCTCGCTGACGCTGATCGTCTACGGCGTCACGATCAACGAGAGCATCACGCAGCTCTTCATGGCCGGCGTGATCCCCGGGCTGACGCTGGCGGCGATGTTCATGGGCTATGCGGCGCTCGCCGCGGCGCTGTCGAAGGACTTCCACCCCGACCCCGAGCCGCCGATGACGCTGGCGCAGAAACTGGAGAACTCGCGATTCCTCATTCCGGTGCTGCTGCTGGTGACGCTGGTGATCGGCTCGATGTACGCGGGCTTCGCGACGGCGACCGAGGCCGCCGCCTTCGGCGTGCTGGGCGCGCTCGCGCTGGCGGCGGCGCAGGGCTCGCTCGGCCTGTCGTCCTTCGTCGAGAGCCTGATGGGCGCGGTGCGCACCTCGGCGATGATCGCGCTGATCCTCGCGGGCGCCTCGTTCCTGTCGCTGTCGATGGGCTTCACCGGGCTGCCGCGCGGGCTGGCGGACTTCATCGCCTCGCTGGAGCTGAGCCGGTTCGAGCTGCTGATGGCGCTGCTGGTCTTCTACATCGTGCTGGGCTGTTTTCTCGACGGCATCTCGTCGGTCGTGTTGACCATGGCGGTCGTCGAACCGATGGTGCGCGAAGCGGGCATCGACGTGATCTGGTTCGGCATCTTCATCGTCGTGGTGGTGGAGATGGCGCAGATCACCCCGCCCATCGGCTTCAACCTGTTCGTCCTGCAGGGGATGACGCGGCACGACATGGGCTACATCGCGCGCGCGGCGCTGCCCATGTTCCTCATCATGGTCGTCATGGTGTTCGTGCTGATCCTTTTTCCGGGGCTCGCGACATGGCTGCCAGAGACGATGCGCGGCTAGCGAGGGGGCTTGAGTTCGGCCGCGGCGAAGGGCAGATGGCGGCCATGGCGTCGGAGCAGCCCCCCCGTTGACCACAGGAACCGCCGCGCGCGAGATCAGCTACGCCCATGGCGCGCGAACCCGCGCCGGGCGCGCGACCATCCGCGCCATCGAGAACCTCACCGGCCGCCCGCGGCTGCTGCGCATGGCGCAGGGCTACGAGGCAGAGGTGGCCGCAGGGGCCGACTTCTGGGAGGTGATGGCCGCGCGCTACCGCGTGCGGCTCGAGGCGGAGGGGCTGGCGCGGATTCCGTCGAGCGGGCCGGCGGTCGTGGTGGCCAACCATCCGTTCGGCATCCTCGACGGGCTGACCATGGGCCTGATGCTGCGCAGGCGGCGGGCCGATTTCCGCATCCTCGCCCATCAGGTCTTCAACAAGGCGCCGGACATCGCCTCGGCGATCCTGCCGATCAGCTTCGACGAGACGCGGGAGGGGCTTGCCTCGAATCTCGCCACGCGCAAGGCGGCCGAGCGGCATGTCGCCGGCGGCGGGTGCCTGGCGGTCTTTCCCGGCGGCACGGTCTCGACGGCCGCGAGCCCGTGGGGCAGGGCGATGGACCCCGCATGGAAGACCTTCACCGCCAAGCTCGTGCAGCGCACCGGCGCGCCGGTCTTCCCGATGTTCTTCGATGGAGCCAACAGCCGGCTGTTCCAGATCGCCAGCCACGCCCACATGACGCTGCGCCTCGCGCTGCTGATCAGGGAGTTCGGGGCGCGACTGGGCGAACCGGTGCGAGCGCATGTCGGCGAGGCCCTGCCTGCGGCCGAGATCGCGCGGTTCCGCGGCGACGCGCGGGCGCTGATGGCGTATCTGCGCGCCGCGACCTACGCCCTATCGCCGGAGCCACTGGCCGACATCTCGCCGGGACGCAGCTTCGACTGAGCGGCTTGGCGGCATGCCGGCGCTCTGGCAGGCTTGCCTGACGCTTCAGGGGAGCCGAACCGATGCGCCGTCGTCTCGCACCGCCCGTCGCCGCGCTGCTCGCCTTCGCCGCCCCCTTCGCCGCGGCGGCCGCGCCATCCTTCGACTGCGCGAAGGCCGACGGCGCCGCGGAGGAGCTGGTGTGCGCCGATGCGGCGCTCGCCGCGCTCGACGTCGCCCTAGCGGCCCGCTTCAACGCCGCGATGGCGGCCGCCGCGTCCGTCGCCGACGCCGACGCCGCCGTCCCGCGCCTGCGCGCCGAGCAGCGCGGCTGGATCAAGGGTCGCGACGACTGCTGGAAAGCTGCGGAGCCGAGGGACTGCGTCGAGGAGGCCTACACGCGGCGCGACGCCATGCTCGCCGCGACCTGGATGCTCGCCGATCATGACGGGCCGTTCTTCTTCCAGTGCGGCGAGAATCCCGCCGACGAGGTCGCCGTCTACTTCTTCGACACCCCGCGCCCCGCCGCACGGCTGGAGCGCGGCGACCGCGTGGAGGCCATGGCGCTGTCGCGCTCGGGGTCGGGCGCGCTCTACGACGGCGAATTCGGCGCGTCTTTCTGGGAGAAGGGCGGCGAGGCGCGCCTGACGCTGCCGCCGGAGCCCGAAACGCTCTGCCGGCGGCGCTGACCCGCGCGCTTGCGGCATTGCGAAGAAGGGCCTTCCGCGTTACGCCGCGCACGTCTGCGGCGCTTGCGCGCCGCGATGAGTTTGGGGGACCGCGCCATGGCGCGCATCGCGATTCTCGGGGCGAGCGGCTATACCGGAGCCGAGCTGCTGCGCCTCACGGCGACCCATCCGGGCCTCGAGGTCGCGGCGCTGACGGCCGACCGCCGCGCCGGCGCGACGATGGCGGAGGTCTTTCCGCACCTGCGCGCGCTCGACCTGCCGCGGCTGACGCGCATCGAGGACGTCGACTGGTCCGGGATCGATCTCGCCTTCTGCGCCCTGCCGCACGCCACGACGCAGGAAGTGGTCAAGGCGCTGCCGGCCTCGCTGAAGGTGGTGGACCTGTCGGCGGACTTCCGTCTGCGCGATCCGGCCGTCTACGCCGAGTGGTACGGTCACGAGCACCTCGCGCCGGAACTGCAGCAGACGGCCGTCTACGGCCTGACCGAGTTCTATCGCGACGAGATCCGCGCCGCGCGGCTCACCGCTGGCACCGGCTGCAACGCGGCGACCGGCATGTATGCGGTGATCCCGCTGCTCAAGGCGGGCGTCGTCGACCCCGACGACATCGTGATCGACCTCAAGACCGGCGTTTCCGGCGCCGGCCGCGCCCCGAAGGAGGCGACGCTCTACACCGAGATCGCCGAGGGCTTCCACGCCTACAACGTCGGCCGGCACCGCCACACCGCCGAGTTCGATCAGGAGTTCAGCCGCGCCGCCGGCCGCGAAGTGCGCTGCACCTTCGTGCCGCACCTCGTCCCGGCGAACCGCGGCATCCTCGCGACGGTCTACGTCCGCGGCGAGGCGCCTGCGATCCACGCCGCTCTGCAAGAGGCCTATGCCGACGAGCCCTTCATCGTCATGCTGCCGCTCGGCGAGGCGCCGCACAGCCGACATGTGCGCGGATCGAACTATGTCCATGTTTCGGTCGTTGCAGACCGGAAACCGGGTCGCGTCATGGTGTTCGCGACCCTGGACAACCTGATGAAGGGGGCCTCGGGACAGGCCATGCAGAATGCGAACCTGATGCTCGGGCTGCCCGAGACGCAGGGGCTGACGGCGGCCCCGCTGTTTCCTTGACCGCCGCCGACGCCTCGCTCGGCGACAGGGCGCGCGCCCTCGGCAGGCGCGTTCCCGCGCTGCTGCGGCGGCTGCGGATGCGGCTGTCGTGGTTGTGGCGCAGCGCGAAGCTCACATTCCGCGCTGCGATCAGGGCAGGCCACCGCTTCAACGAGCACGACGGCGCCGCGATGGCCGGCTACATCGCCTATGCCGGCTTCCTGTCGATCTTTCCCTTCGCGATCTTCGCGACGGCTCTGGCGGGCGCGATGATCGGGCCCGAGCGCGCCGACGAGGTGATGGCGGCGATCTTCGACCTTGCGCCGGAGCACATCGCGCAGACGCTGGAGCCGGTGATCCTCGGCGTGACCAACACGACGGGCGCCAACCTGATCACCTTTTCGGCGCTTGGCGCGATGTGGGTGGCGTCCAACGCGCTGGAGGCGATGCGGATCGCCTTCGACCGGGCCTATGAGGCGCCCAAGCCCCGCGCTTTCGTGACGCGGCGGCTTCGCGCCATGGGGTTCGTGCTGCTTGCGGCGCTGACCTTCGCGATCATGGGGCTGCTCATCGTGCTTGCGCCGCTCGGCCTCCGCATCGCGCAGGAGACGCTGGGATTCCGGGCGCCGTTCGGCATCGGGATCATCCGCTACGGCCTCGGCGTCGGCGTTCTGGCGGTGTTTCTGTTCCAGTTGAACCTGCTGCTGCCGTCGCGACGTCCGGTGCGTCAGGGCATCTGGCCGGGCGTGGCCGTCTCAGGCGCGCTGGTGATCGCCGGGGCGACGGGCCTCTCGGTCTATCTCGCCTATGCGCCCTCCTACACCGTGACCTATGGCGCCTTCGCCGGCGTCATTGTGACGCTCCTGTTCTTCTATCTCGTCGGTGCGGCTATCATCTTCGGAGCGGAACTGAACGCCGCGCTCATAGGGCTGCGCGGCGAAAAATGGAGGGACGGGCGGGTATGGCGATGACGCGCAAGAAACGCAGGATCATGTTCCTCGCCGCCGGCGCGCTCGCCATGACGGGAGCGACAGCGCTGGCGGTGGTGGGTTTCCGCGAGAGCATCGTCTTCTTCATGCCGCCCGCAGAGCTTCTGGCGAAGGCTCCGGGGCCGGACCAGAGGCTGCGCGTCGGCGGCATGGTGGTCGAGGGCTCCGTCGTGCGCGGGCAGGGCGAGACCGTCCGCTTCACGCTGACCGACTACGAGGGAACCGTCGAGGTCGCCTTCGCCGGCGTGCTGCCCGACCTCTTCAGCGAGGGGCAGGGCGCCGTGGCGGAGGGCTATTTCCGGGAAGGCCGCTTCGAGGCGCGCGAGGTGCTCGCCAAGCACGACGAGAAGTACATGCCGCGCAACGTGGCGGACACGCTGAAGACGCCGCCGCCGGGGTCGTGACGCGCGCCGACCTCGGCGAGAGATCGGCCGTCCACGAGTAATCCCGCTCCGTTGAACTGCAGCCCAGTCGTCGCGCCGCGGCAAGGCGCCGAGGCGTCGTCCGCGCGCTGCTCGCCCCATCCGCACCCGACCCGGCCGCGTTGACGTTTCCGTGTGCGAGGCGTGCTGCGCCGGCGCGCCGCACTCTGGCGCTTTGCCGGCGGACGCGCCGCGCCCTATGCTCCGCTGCGATAGAAGTTGAAGACGGACGCCGCGCCATGATCGCCGAACTCGGACACTTCGCCCTGATCCTCGCCTTCGCCGTGTCGATCGTGGGCTCTGTCGCGCCGCTCTACGGCGCCCATCGCGGCTGGTCGGACTGGATGACGCTGGCGACGCCTGCCGCCACGGCGCTGCTCGCGCTCGTCGGCTTCAGCTTCGCCGCGCTGACCTGGAGCTTCGTGACGTCGGACTTCTCGGTGCGGCTGGTCGCGGCGAACTCGCACTCGCTGAAGCCGATGATCTACAAGATCGCCGGCGTCTGGGGGAACCACGAGGGCTCGCTGCTGCTGTGGGTGCTGATGCTGGCGCTGTTCGGCGCCATGGTGGCGGCGTTCGGGCGCAACATCCCCACCGGGCTCAAGGCGCGGGCGCTGGGGGTGCAGTCGCTGATCGCGTGCGGTTTCCTCGCTTTCACGCTGTTCACCTCGAACCCGTTCGAGCGCCTGTTCCCGGCGCCTTTCGACGGCGCCGACCTCAACCCGCTGCTGCAGGACCCCGGCCTCGCCTTCCATCCGCCGTTTCTCTACCTCGGCTATGTCGGGCTGAGCATGGCGTTCAGCTTCGCCGCCGCGGCGCTGATCGAGGGCAGGGTGGATGCGGCCTGGGCGCGCTGGGTGCGGCCATGGGCGCTGGCGGCCTGGGCGGCGCTGACGGTGGGCATCGGGCTCGGCTCGTGGTGGGCCTACTACGAGCTCGGCTGGGGCGGGTTCTGGTTCTGGGATCCGGTCGAGAACGCCTCCTTCATGCCGTGGCTGGCGGCGATCGCGCTGCTGCACTCGGCCATCGTCGTGGAGAAGCGGTCGTCCCTGAAGAACTGGACGATCCTGATGGCGATTCTCGCCTTCTCGCTGTCGCTGCTCGGCACTTTCATCGTGCGCTCCGGCGTGCTCGACAGCGTGCACGCCTTCGCGGTGGACCCCGAGCGCGGCGTCTTCATCCTGCTGCTGCTGGTGGTCGCGATCGGGGGGAGCCTCGCGCTCTACGCCTGGCGCGCGCCCTCGCTGAAGTCGGAGGGCGTGTTCGCGCCGGTCAGCCGCGAGAGCGGACTCATCCTGAACAACCTGCTGATGATGTCGAGCTGCGGCGTGGTGTTCGCGGGCACGATGGCGCCGCTGGTCCGCGAGGCGCTGACGGGTGCGAAGATCTCCGTCGGCGCGCCGTTCTTCGATCTCGCCTTTACGCCGTTCATGGTGCTGCTCGCCATCGCCCTGCCGCTCGGCGCCATGACGCCGTGGAAGCGGGGCGACGCGGGCAAGGTGCTGGCGAAGCTCTGGTGGGCGGCCGCCGCTGCGCTGGGCGCCGGCGCGCTGGTGTGGGGCGTGCAGACCGGAACCTCGCCCGCCGCGCCCATCGCCATGGCGCTAGCCGCCTGGGTCGCGTTCGGCGTCGCGGCGGAGATGGCCGAGCGCGCCAAGCTGGGCTCGGCGCCGCTCGCCGAGAGCCGTCGCCGCCTAGCCCGCGCGCCGCGCGCCGACTGGGGCAAGTGGGTCGCCCATTTCGGCCTCGGCGTGACGATCTGGGGCGTCGCGGCGATCACCGCCTGGACGGTGGAGGACATCCGCGTCGCGCGCCCCGGCGAGAGCTTCCCGCTCGGCGCCTACGAGGTGACGTTCGACGGCGTGACGCGCGCCCAGGGGCCGAACTATGTCTATGAGCGCGGCGAGTTCCACGTCTACCGAGACGGCGTTCAGGTGGCGCACGTCTATCCCGAGAAGCGCATCTACACCGAGACCCGCACGCCGACCCCGACCACCGAGGCGGGCATCGACAACGGCTTCACGCGCGACCTCTACCTCGTGCTCGGCGACCCGCAGGTGGGCGAGGGCGGGGCCCCGACCGGGGCGTGGGCCGTGCGCGCCTACGTGAAGCCCTTCGCCAACTGGATCTGGGGCGGGGCGATCCTGATGGCGCTCGGCGGCTGCCTGTCGCTGACCGACCGCCGCTACCGCGTCGGCGCGCCGACGCGGTCGGCGCAGGCCCATCCCGCCCTGGCGCCGGCGGAATGATCCGCGCCCTCCTGTTCGCGGCGACGCTTGCGCTCGCCTCCGGCCCCGCGCCGGCGGTGCAGCCCGGCGAGATGCTGCAGGACCCGGCGCTGGAGGCGCGGGCGCGCGACATCTCCAAGGAACTGCGCTGCCTCGTCTGCCGCAACGAGGCGATCGACGACAGCAACGCCGAACTTGCGCACATCCTGAGGCTGCTGGTGCGCGAGCGCGTGACGGCCGGCGACAGCGACGCGGAGGTGATCGACTATGTCGTCGACCGGTATGGCGAGTACGTCCTGCTCCGGCCGCGCTTCACGCTCGGCAATGCGCTGATCTGGCTCTCGGGGCCGCTGATCCTCGCGCTGGGGGGCCTGGCGGCCTGGCGCTACGTGCGCGCCCGGGCGCCGCAGGCCGCTGCGCAGCCCGCGCCGCTCACCGAGGCGGAGCGGCGCGACCTCGACGCGCTGCTCCGCGACGGGGGCTGACCTTCCGTCACACGTTTGCATCAATCCTCCGATACGCCAGTGCAGGGGCAGCAGGAGGGACGCCGGATGGCGCAGGATCGCGACAAGCTTGACTGGATCGAGTCGGAGCTTCTCGACAGTTATGACGAGGAGTGGGAGCTCGAGCTCGACGACGCGCGCATCCCCGAGGCGCTGCGCCCGTTCAAGGACCGCATCCGGGCCAAGGGCATCGACCGCCACACCTATTTCCGCGAGCTGCTTCGGCTTCAGGCCGAGCTCGTGAAGCTGCAGGACTGGGTTGTCGAGAAGAGGCTCAAGGTCGTCGTGCTGTTCGAGGGGCGCGACAGCGCCGGCAAGGGCGGGGCCATCAAGCGCATCACGCAGCGCATCAACCCACGCGTCTGCCGGGTGGTGGCGCTGCCGGCGCCGTCGGATCGCGAGAAGACCCAGTGGTATTTCCAGCGCTATGTCCCGCACCTGCCGGCGGGCGGCGAGATCGTGCTGTTCGACCGCTCGTGGTACAACCGCGCCGGCGTCGAGCGCGTGATGGGCTTCGCGACCCCCGATCAGGTCGAGCAGTTCTTCCAGGACGTCCCCGAATTCGAGCGCATGCTGGCGCGCTCCGGCGTCATCCTTATCAAGTACTGGTTCTCGATCACCGACGAGGAGCAGCAGTTCCGCTTCCTCATGCGCATCCACGACCCGATCAAGCAGTGGAAGCTCTCGCCGATGGACCTGCAGAGCCGGGTGCGCTGGGAGGACTACACCAAGGCCAAGGAGGAGATGCTGGCCCGCACCAACATCCCCGAGGCGCCGTGGTACATCGTCGAGGGCAACGACAAGAAGCGCGCGCGCCTCAACGCCATCGACCATCTGCTGACGCGCATCCCCTACGGCGAGGTGCCGCACGAGGAGGTCGCGCTGCCTGAGCGCGTCCATAATCCCGACTACGAGCGCCGCGTGCTGCCCGACGACCTCTACGTTCCCCAGAAGTACTGACGCCGCGCCCTACGCGGCGATGCGTCCCGGCGCGGCGCGTCCGGGCGGCCTCGACGCCGCCCCGGCGTCCGGTATCATCGCGGCCCCGGTTGGAGACGCGCGATGAGCGAGAGCGACGGCTATCAGGACATTCTGTATGCGGTGGAGGCCGGCGTCGCGCGCGTGACGCTGAACCGCCCCGACAAGATGAACTGCCTGTCGGGGCGGATGCGGCGCGAGCTGCTGCACGCCCTGACCCGGGCGCCGGAGGAGGCGCGCGCGCTGGTGCTGACCGGCGCGGGGCGGGCGTTCTGCTCGGGGCAGGACCTCGGCGACGCGTCGAGCCTCACGGCGCTCGACCTCGAAGGCGTGCTGCGCGACGAGTACGAGCCGATGCTGCGGGCGATCTACGACTGCCCGATCCCCACGCTCTGCGCCGTCAACGGCCCGGCCGCCGGGGCGGGGGCGAACCTCGCGCTGGCGGCCGACGTCGTGATCGCGGCGCGCTCGGCCGTCTTCATCGAGGCCTTCGCGCGCATCGGGCTGATCCCCGACGCCGGCGGCACCTACTGGCTGCCGCGACTCGTTGGCCTGCCGCGGGCGATGGGCATGTGCCTGTTCGCCGAGCCGATCGAGGCTGGCCGCGCTGCGGACTGGGGGCTGATCTGGGAGGTCGCCGAGGACGACCAGCTTGCAACCCGCGCGGCCGAGCTGGCCGGGCGGCTGGCGCGCGGCCCGGGCCTCGCCTACCGCCTCACCAAGCAGGCGCTGCGCGAGGCGATGACCAACACGCTCGACGTCCAGCTCGGGCTGGAGGCGCAGCTGCAGGGCGAGGCCGGCCGCTCGCGCGACTTCCTCGAGGGCGTCAGCGCGTTCCTTGAGAAGCGCGAGGCAAGGTTTGAGGGCCGCTGAGCCGTTCGACGCACGCATCGCGGCGGCGCCGCGCGCCCATGACGCCGCGAAGGGGGCCGCCGCGGTCGCCCTTCTCGGCGCGACCGGCGCGGCGGCGGAGCTCGTCGCCGGCGCCGCCGGCTCCAGTCCCTATCTCGCGCGCCTGATCGAGCAGGAGGCAGACTGGCTGCGCGCCGCGCTCGCCGCCGACCCTGCTGCGTCGCTCGCCGACGAGCAGGCGGCGCTCGCGGGCGTTGAAGGGGCGAAGGCGGTGGCGAGCGGGCTGCGCCGCGCGAAGCGGCGCGCGGCGCTGCTGACCGCGCTCGCCGATCTCGGCGGCGTCTGGCCGCTCGACGCGACGACATGCGCGCTGACGGGCTTCGCGGACGCCGCGCTCGCCGCGGCGATGGACCACGCGACCGCGGAGGCGACCGGCCCGCTGGCGGGGTGCGCGACCGCGGCGCAGGCGGGGCTCTTCTGCCTCGCCATGGGCAAGATGGGCGCGGGCGAGCTCAACTATTCCTCCGACATCGACCTGATCTTCCTGTTCGACGACGAGCGCTGGGGCGAGGAGGCCGCCGAGGCGCGCAGCCGGCTCGTTCCCGTCGTGCGCCGCGTGGTGAAGCTGCTCTCGGAGGTCGACGCCGAGGGCTACGTCTTCCGCACCGACCTGCGGCTCAGGCCCAATCCGGGCTCGACGCCGGTGGTGATATCCATGAGCGCGGCGGAGGACTATTACGAGAGCGTCGGCAGGACGTGGGAGCGCGCCGCCTTCATCAAGGCGCGCCCGGCGGCCGGCGACGTCGAGGCCGGCGCGCGGTTCCTTGAGACGCTGACGCCCTTCGTCTGGCGCCGCCACCTCGACTTCGCCGCCATCGAGGACGCCCACGAGATGCGGCTGAAGATCCGCGACCACAAGGGCGTCGGGCGGCGATTCGAGATTGCGGGCCATGACGTGAAGCTCGGGCTCGGCGGCATCCGCGAGATCGAGTTCTTCGCGCAGACCCAGCAACTCGTGCGCGGCGGCCGCGACCCCTCGCTGCGCGATCCGACGACCCGCGGCGCGCTGCGGGCGCTCGTCGCGGCGGCCGTGCTGGACGAGGCGACGCGGGCGGCGCTCGACGCGCACTACGTCGCGCATCGCACGCTCGAACACCGGCTCCAGATGATCGAGGACGCCCAGACCCAGACCATGCCGGTCTCCGCCGAGGCGCGCGACCGCGTCGCGGCGCTCGGCGGCTGGGCGAGCCGGGCGGCGATGGAGGAGGAGGTCGAGCGCCGCTGTCTCGACGTCCGCGCGCGCTGCGACGCCTTCTTCGCGCCGCGCCAGGCCGACGACGGGCCGCCAGACGCGACGTCGCTCGAGAAGCTCGGCTTCGGACGGCCGGACGCCGCGGCGGCGCTGGTCGAGCGCTGGCTCTCGGGCGCCCTGCCTGCGACCCGGACGGAGCGCGCGCGGCGCCGGCTCGCCCGTCTCGCGCCGCTGATCGCAGCCAAGCTCGCCGCCGCCGGCGACCCAGACGAGGCCATCGCCGAGTTCGACCGCTTCCTCGCCGGGCTGCCCGCGGGCGTGCAGTTCTTCGCGCTGTGCGAGGCGAACCCGCACCTGCTCGACCTGCTCGCAGAGATCTGCGCCGCCGCGCCGCGGCTCGCGGGGTATCTGGGGCGGCACTCCGCGGTGCTTGACGGCGTGCTCGACCGGAGCTTCTTCGCCCCGGTCGCGCCGGCGCCGACGCTGGCCGCCGAGCTGGAGGCCGCCCTCGCCGCGGCGCCCGACTACGAGTCCCGCCTCGACGCGGCGCGCCGCTGGGCCAAGGAGCGGCGCTTCCGCATCGGCGTGCAGACGCTGCGCGGCATCGCGACGCCGGAGGAGGCGGGCGCGGCGTTCTCAGCGGTGGCGGAGGCGTGCCTCAGGGCGCTCCACCCGGTCGTCACCGCGGAGTTCGCGCGCCGCCATGGCCCGCCGCCGGGGCGCGGTGCCGCGGTGCTGGCGCTCGGCAAGCTCGGCTCGCGCGAGATGAGCGCGACCTCGGACCTCGACCTCATCGTGATCTGCGACCCGGCCGCGGACGAGGAGAGCGACGGGCCGAAGCCGCTGCCCCACGCCGTCTATTTCGCGCGGCTGACGCAGATGCTGATCGCCGCGCTGACCGCGCCGACGGCCGAAGGGGCGCTCTACGCCGTGGACATGCGGCTGCGGCCCTCCGGGCGCTCGGGGCCGGTCGCGGTGCGGCTCAGCGCCTTCGCCCGCTACCAGCGCGAGGAGGCGTGGACCTGGGAGCATCTGGCGTTGACGCGGGCCCGCGGCGTCGCAGGTTCTCCGAGGGTGCTGGCGGACGCTGAGGCGGTGGTCGCCGAGGCGCTGGCGGCGCCGCATGACCGCGACAAGACGCTGGCGGACGTGCGCGAGATGCGCGCGCGGCTCGCGGAGGCGCACCGGGCGCGGCGCGGCATGGTCTGGGAGCTCAAGCATGCCGAGGGCGGGTTGATGGACGTGGCGCTGGCGGTGCAGGCGGGGCAGCTCGTGACGCGGCTCGGCGCGGCGGGAACGCCGGCGCAGGCCGCGCGCGCCCTGGCCGCTGAAGGCTGGATGAGCGAGGCCGACGCCGGGGCGCTGGCCGAGGCGCACGCGCTGATGTCTGCGCTTCAGCAGATCGAGCGCGTCGCCCTCGACCGCCCGTTCGAGCCGGAGCGGGCCGGGCCGGGCCTGCGCGCCGCCATGGCCCGCGCGGCCGGCGCTGCGGACTTCGAGGCGGCGGAGGCCGCGCTGAAGGCGGTCCAGGCGCGCGCGGCCGAGGCGGTTGCGCGCGTGCTGGAGGGCTGAGCGGATTGGCGCTGCCGATCGTCCACCACCCCGACTACGTCGCGCCGCTGAAGCCGGGCCACAGCTTCCCGATGTCGAAATACGGCTATCTGCGGCAGGCGCTGGAGCGGCGGGGGCTGATGACCGCCGGGGGCTGGCTCGCCCCGGCGCCGGCCTCGCCCGCGATGCTCGGGCTGGCGCATGGGCATGACTATGTGGAGCGCGCGATCGGGCTGCGGCTGACGGCGGAGGAGAGCCGGCGCATCGGCCTGCCGCAGACCGAGCAGGTGGTGCGCCGCGCCCGGCTGGCGGCGGCGGGCGCGACGCTGGCGGGAAGGCTCGCTCTGGAGCGGGGCGTGGCGTGCAACGGCGCCGGGGGCTCGCACCACGCCGCGCGCGACTTCGGCGCCGGCTACTGCGTGTTCAACGACGTCGCCGTCGCCGCCGCGACCCTGCTCGCCGAGGGGCGCGTCGGCCGGGTGCTGGTGATCGACGCCGACGTGCATCAGGGCGACGGCACGGCGCGCATCTTCGAAGGAGACGCGCGCGTCTTCACCCTGTCGATCCACGCCGAGAAGAATTTTCCGGCGCGCAAGGCGGCCTCGTCGCTCGATGTCGGCCTCGCCGACGGGCTCGGCGACGCGGCGTATCTGGAGGCGTTCGCCGCGGCGCTGGAGGCGGCCTTCGCAGCCGGCCCCTTCGACCTCGCCTTCTACAACGCCGGCGTCGACGTCCATGCCGAGGACAGGCTCGGCCGGCTGAAGCTGAGCGACGCGGGGCTCAGGGCGCGCGACCGCATGGCGCTCGGCGCGGCGCGGAGCCGGGACACGCCGGTGGTGGGCGTGCTGGGCGGCGGCTATGGCGACGATCCGGCCGTGATCGCCGAGCGCCACGCCGTGCTCTTCGAGGAGGCGGCCAGACTGGCGGAGTAGGCCCGCGCGACGGCGCTCAGGCCGAGGCCGGCCTCTGCGCCGCCTGTTCGTCCGCCGCCTTGCGCGCGAGCGCCTGCTTGAGCGTGAGGGACCAGACGATGACGCCGACGCTGACGACGCCGATCAGGATGGTGCAGATCGCGTTGATCTCCGGCGTCACGCCGAGCCGCACCGCCGAGAAGATCTTCATCGGCAGCGTTGTTGAGCCCGGCCCTGCGAGGAAGCTGGCGATGACAAGGTCGTCCAGCGACAGCGTGAAGCTCAGCAGCCAGCCCGCCGCCACGGCGGGCGCGATCAGCGGCAGGGTGATGCGGAAGAACACCGTCGCGGGGCGGGCGCCGAGATCCTGCGCGGCCTCCTCCACCGACGTGTCGAAACCCGCTAGCCGCGCCTGCACCACCACTGCGACATAGCACATCGAGAAGGTGGCGTGGGCGATGATGATGGTCAGCACGCCCCGGTCCACCGCCACGGCGATGAAGGTCAGCAGCAGCGAGAGCCCCGTGATGACCTCGGGCATCACAAGCGGCGCGAGCACCATGCCGGAGAAGAGCGTCCTGCCGAGAAAGCGGGGGATGCGCGCCAGCGCCACGCCCGCCAGCGTGCCGAGGATCGCCGCCAGCGTGGACGAGCAGACCGACACGATCAGCGAGACGCGCGCGGCGTCCATCAGCCCCTGATTGTTCCACAGCTCGAAATACCACTTCGTCGAAAACCCGGACCAGACAGTGACAAGCTGGCTTTCGTTGAAGCTGTAGACGATGAGGATCAGGATCGGCGCGTAGAGAAACGTGAAGCCGAGCGCGAGCGAGAGCCCGTGGGTCCAGTGAAATTTCATCCCGCTCCCGCCCGGTTGGCCATGCGCTGGAAGATCATGATCGGCAGCACGAGGAAGATCAGCAGCAGCACCGCGACGGCGGAGGCGAGCGGCCAGTCGCGGTTGAGGAAGAACTCGTTCCACAGCGTGCGCCCGATCATCTGCGTCGCCGCGCCGCCGAGCAGTTCGGGGATGACGAACTCGCCCATCGCCGGAATGAAGACGAGAAAGCAGCCCGCCGCGACGCCGGGCAGCGAGAGCGGCACGGTGATGCGCGCGAACGCCTCCCACGGCTTGCAGCCGAGGTCCGCGGCGGCTTCGAGCAGGCTGAGGTCCTGCTTCTCCAGCGCCGAGTAGATCGGCAGGATCATGAAGGGCAGATACGAGTAGACGATGCCGATATAGACCGCGATTTCGGTATTGTGGATCACGAGCGGCTCGGAGATCAGCCCCATCGACTCCAGCGCGAGGTTCAGCAGCCCGTCGCGCTTGAGAATGCCGATCCATGCGTAGACGCGGATCAGGAACGACGTCCAGAACGGCAGGATGACCAGCATCAGCAGCGCAGGCCGCCAGCCCATGGGCGCCCGCGCCATGGCGTAGGCGATGGGAAAGCCGACGAGCAGCGCCAGCAGCGTAGCCGTGCCCGCGATCCGCAGCGAACTCAGATAGGCGCCGACGTAGAGCGGATCCTCGACGAGAAAGAGATAGTTGCCGACGTTGAAGTCGGTAAAGAACAGCTGGACGCCGGCCCAGGTGTCCCAGGTCGGCGTATAGGGCGGCTGGGCGATCGCCGGCTCCGAGAAGCTGATCTTGAGCACGATCAGAAACGGCGCGACGAAGAACAACAGGAGCCAGAGATAGGGCAGGCCGATGATGGCCGTCCGGCCCCAGTTCACCCCCCGCATCGAGCCCCCCTCATCGCGTCGTCGGGCGCAGTGAAGCGCGCGCGCGTCGCTCGCGCAAGGGGGCGCGGGCCTCCAGCGCGTCGGCGAGACGGAAGCCCGCGATGGCGCCGGCGAGCCAGAGCGTCCTCAGCCCCGGCAGCGGAATGCGCGGCGGCAGACCGCGCCACAGTGCCGGAATCGCGGCCTCGTCGCCGGAGACGATGGTCTCCGCCAGAAGTCGCCCCGCCGTCTGCGCGCCGTTGACGCCCGAGCCGTGCCAGCCGAAGGCGTGGAAGACGCTCGGGTCGTCGGGCAGGCGGCCAACCGCCGGGGCATGGGCGCGCGTCGCGCAGATCGGGCCGCGCCAGAAATGGGTGAGGGGGATGTCCGCCCAGCCCGGGAAGGCGCGCGCTAGGCTCGCCGCCAGCCGCGCCCGCCAGCGCGGCGCCGCCGCCTCCGCGCCGGTGAGGTCGCCGCGCATCCCGAAGAGCAGCCGCCGCTGCGGCAGCATCCGCCAATAGAAGAGCATCCTCCGCGTGTTGGCGAGCGGGTTGTCCTCGCGCCAGCGGTGGCGCGCGAGTTCCTCTTCCGTCAGCGGCCGCGTCACGCCGATCATCGAGATCACCGGCATGGCCCTCGCCGCGAAGGCGGGGTGAAGGCCGTCGGGCGTGAAGCCGTTGGTCGCGAGCACGACGCGCCGGGCGCGCAGGGCGCCGCCTGCGGTCTCGATCAGATGCGCGGCCCCCTCTCGTCGCCAGCGCAGCGCCTCGCTCATCGGGTGGATCGCTGCGCCGGCCGCAGTCGCAGCGCGCGCCCAAGCGCGCGCCAGCTGCAGCGGGTGCAGGCCGAAGCCCGGCCGCATGAGCGCCGCGCCATGCTGCTCGGGCCCCTCGAAGCCGCGCTCGGCGTAGGCTTCGCGCGAGAGCAGCTCCATGGTCGCGCCGCCGGCGGCCGGCTCTCCCGCCAGCGCGGCGAAGGCGGCGGGCGAGTGGGCGACGAGCGCCTCCGCGTCGCCCTGGGTCTCGACGCCATGGGCCTCGCAGAAGGCGCGCAGGCGGCCGGCGCCCTCGACCTGCGCCGCGATGGCGCGCTCGGCCTCCTCCGTCCCGACGCGCGCCGCGCGGGCGGCGTGCGAAAGCTTGTCGGAGGCGAGGCCGACGATCCCGCCATTGCGGCCCGAGGCGCCCCAGCCGATCTCGCCGGCGTCCAGCACCGCGCAGGAGACGCCGAGCTCCGCGAGCCGCAGCGCCGTGGAGAGCCCCGCATAGCCGCCGCCGATGACCGCGACGTCGGCCGCGGCGTCGCCTTGCAGGGGCGGAAGCGTCGGTCCGGGCGGGGCGGTCTCGCGCCACCAGCTCTCGCAGGGGCGGGCCGCGTCGTAGAGTTCCGGGGCGAGCGGGCCCTTCATCGTCAAGGCTCCTGAAGGGGCGTTGCGCAGCGCAGCGAAGGCGTTATCGTCGCATGAAACTGGGCCCACGCGAAACGGGAGAAGGTGGACCACATGAAGAGCCTCACGCTGCTCGCAGGAGCTTCGATCATCGCCCTCGCAGCCGCCGCCGCAGGCGCGCAGGAGCGGGTCGTCAACGTCTACAACTGGTCGGACTACATCGACGAGAGCATCCTCGCGGACTTCACCGCCGAGACGGGAATCAAGGTCGTCTACGACGTGTTCGACAGCAACGAGATCCTCGAGACCAAGCTGCTCGCCGGCGGTTCGGGCTACGACATCGTGGTGCCGACGGGAACCTTCCTGCAGCGCCAGATCCAGGCCGGCGTGTTCCAGCCGCTCCAGAAGGACAAGCTGCCGAACCTCGCCAACATGTGGCCCGACATCAGCGAGCGCCTCGCGAAGTACGACCCCGGAAACGACCACGCGATCAACTACATGTGGGGCACCACCGGCATCGGCTACAACGTCGCCGCGGTGCAGGAGCGGCTCGGGACCGACAGCATCGACAGCTGGAGCGTGGTCTTCGAACCCGAGACGCTGGCGAAGTTCGCCGACTGCGGCGTCATGATGCTCGATGCGCCCGACGAGATCATGCGCGCGGCGCTCAACCACCTCGAGATCGACCCCGACACGACCGACGCGGGCGACTACGAGAAGGCCACCGAACTGCTGCTGAGCATCCGCCCCAGCATCCAGAAGTTCCACAGCTCCGAGTACATCAACGCGCTGGCCAACGGCGACATCTGCCTCGCGGTCGGGTGGTCGGGCGACATCCTTCAGGCGCGCGACCGGGCTGCCGAAGCCGATCAGGGCGTGACCGTGCAGTACGTCATCCCGCAGGAGGGCGCGCTGATGTGGTTCGACAACATGGCGATCCCGACCGACGCGCCGCATGTCGAGGAAGCCCACGAATTCCTCAACTACATCATGCGGCCGGAAGTGGCGGCGAAGGCGTCGAACTACGTCTACTACGCCAACGGCAACCTCGCCTCGCAGAAGTTCCTCAACGAGGACGTGATCGGCGACCCGGCCATCTATCCCAGCGAAGCCGCCACCAAGCGCCTCTACACCGTTTCGCCGTTCGACGCCCGCCTGCAGCGCACCGTCACGCGGCTGTGGACGCAGGTCCGCACCGGTTCCTGAGCCGATGGAGCCCCAGCGCCGCGCCGCCAGCGGTTCGAGCTTCGCGCCGTGGCGGGACCCCGCGGCGCGCCCCCACCTGCGCGTCGTCGACGTCGTGAAGGACTTCGGCGACGCGCGGGCGGTCGACCACATCTCGCTCGACATCTTCGGGGCCGAGTTCTTCGCGCTGCTGGGTCCGTCCGGCTGCGGCAAGACTACGCTGCTGCGGATGCTGGCGGGCTTCGAGACGCCGACCTCCGGCCGCATCGAGCTCGACGGACAGGACCTGACCGCCGTGCCGCCGCATGAGCGGCCGGTCAACATGATGTTCCAGTCCTACGCGCTGTTTCCCCACATGAGCGTGGCCAAGAACATCGCCTTCGGGCTGGAGATGGACCGGCTGCCCAAGGCGGAGATCTCACGGCGCGTCGAGGAGATGCTGGCGCTGGTGAAGCTCGACCGCTTCGCCAGCCGGCGGCCGCAGCAGCTCTCGGGCGGCCAGCGCCAGCGCGTCGCGCTCGCGCGCGCGCTGGCCAAGAAGCCGAAGCTGCTGCTTCTGGACGAGCCGCTGGGCGCGCTGGACAAGAAGCTGCGCGAGGAGACGCAGTTCGAGCTGGTCAACATCCAGGAGAGCCTCGGCCTCACCTTCGTCATCGTCACGCATGACCAGGAGGAGGCGATGACGGTGGCGACGCGGCTGGCGGTGATGCGCGAGGGGCAGATCGCGCAGCTGGGCGAGCCGCGAGAAGTTTATGACGCGCCGGCAAGCCGTTATGTGGCGGAGTTCATCGGCGACGTGAACATCATCGAGGGTCGTCTCGAAGACCCCGAGGCCGGCGTGATCCGCCTTGAGGGCGCCGGCGCGCCGGTGCAGGCGGGCAGGCCGATCTCCGGCGCGAAGGGCGCGCCCGTCGCGGTGGCGCTGCGCCCCGAGAAACTCGTGATCGAGCGGCGCGACGACGGGCCGGACCCCGAGGCCAACATGCTGGAGGGCGTCGTGGAGGACATCGCCTATCTCGGCGACATGTCGATCTTCCGCGTCCGGCTCTCGAACGGCGGTCTGGCGCGGGTGGCGCGCACCAACCGCGTGCGGCTGCAGAGCCAGACGATCGTCTGGGAGGACCCGGTGCGCCTGAGCTGGGACGCTCAGGCGGTCGTGCCGCTCGAGGCGTAGGGCGCGGCCCCGCCTCTTACTTCACGTCCATCGCCTGAAGGCTGAGCTGCGCGCGCTCCGCGGCGCGCGAGCCGGGGTCGGCGGCGACGGCGTCGAGCCACGCGTCGCGCGCGCCCCCCGGTTCGCCGAGCGCGGCGAGCGCCGCGCCTTCCTCGAACAGCGCCTCGGCCCGGTCGACGCCCGGCGCGTCGAGCGCGGCTCGCGCGTCTGTCAGCGCGCCGGGCGCGGCGCCGGCGTTGCGGCGGGCGGCGGCGCGCAGCGTCAGCATCGCGGGCCGTTCCGCGCCCCCGGCCGACGCCAGCGC